>DNUB01000158.1 GCA_003508605.1 Oscillospiraceae bacterium
CAGCTCGTAAAATATACCATAAAAAATCATTAAAAGATAAAGCCAAACGCAGTTCAAAAAGCCAACGCAGTTCAAAAAGCCAACGCAGTAAAAAAAGCCGAACGCAGTTCAAAACCCCGCAGGATCACAGCTGCAAAACGAAAAGGCAATTATAAAAATAAAAACAGCCCACCGCAAGGTGAAAATCCTGTTAACAAATCCATTATGATTTTAGAAGCAGAACCTCTTTTCACCCCGCTATTTACATTTCTGAAAAACTGTGTTAAAATAAAAGAGTAAATACGGAATGAATACCAATAATATTTTAAGCTATCCCTTTCCGAATTACAATCTTTTTATGCGTCTTTTAACAAATTGTATCTCTAAAAAGGGTATCTTTCAAAGCCCTGCCTGCTTAAGCAAAAGGGCACTCTAAAGGACAACTGAATGATCAAAATAATAATTATTACGGGGCATTACGGCTGCGGCAAAACCAATGTGGCTGTCAATATCGCTTTAAGGCTGGCCGAAAAGGGCGAAAAGGTTACCGTGGTGGATTTGGATATAGTTAATCCCTATTTCCGCACCGCAGATTTCGGCGGTCTTTTTGCCGACAAAGGCATTGAGCTTGCCGTTTCGCAATATGCCAATTCAAATTTGGATATTCCCGCACTTGATTTTGACTTAGGCGCAATAATCAACAATACGGGATATACCGTTATAGATGTGGGCGGCGACCCTGAGGGGGCTGTTGCCTTGGGCAGATACGGCGATGTGCTGAAAAGCCGCAGCGACGCCGCACTTTATTATGTTATTAACAAATACCGTTATCTTACCTCGACTCCCGAGGAGACTTTGGAGCTGTTAAGGGAAATCGAGGCGGCAAGCGGTCTTAAATGCAGCGGAATTATAAATAATTCGAATTTGGGAGAGCTTACCGACAACAAAACCGTAACCGCAGCTCTTGATTACGCAGAAGCTACTGCAAAAGCCGCAAACCTGCCTCTCCTTTGCAGCTGCTCCGAGGGAAAAAATCTTAGTGGCGTGGAAAAAGCCTTTGAAACAGAGATATATGTAAGGCTGCCGTGGAATTGACGGCGGTCAAAACAGGGCGTTGTAAAATTTCAAGAAAATTTCATATATAAGAATTTGCTTTTTTTATAATACTATGCTATAATAACAAAATATAAATGCAGCCGTAATTCTGACAAGAAAAATTTTCGGATTTTTGTAAGGGACGTAACATTATGGAAAAGAATATGAACAAGGATATTGAGAGGATTCTTTTTTCGGAGGAGCAGCTTAAAAGCAGGGTAAAGGAAGTTGGAGCGGAAATTTCCCGTGATTATAAGGATAAAAACCCTCTTTTAGTGGGCATACTTAAAGGCAGCGTTGTTTTTATGGCGGATCTGATGCGTGCCGTCGACATACCCTGTCAGATCGCTTTTTTATCCGCACGCTCCTATGGCTTAAAAGCTTCTTCTTCGGGAAAAATAGATATGGACGGCGATATCGAATATGCGCTGGGCGCACATGCGCAGGGCAGGCATATTATTCTTGTGGAAGATATTCTCGACACGGCTCTTACGCTGTATACCGTAAGCGGCAGGATAAGGGAGTTAAATCCCGCTTCCGTAAAAATATGCGCCCTGCTTGACAAGCAGGTCAGCAGGAGCATCGATTTACACGCCGATTACAAATGCTTTGACGTGGAAAATGAGTTTGTGGTGGGCTACGGTCTCGATTATGCCCAGGATTACAGAAATCTTCCCTACATAGGCGTATTAAAGCGTGAGGTTTACAGTGCGGACTGATAAAATATATAATCGTACAATGTGCAGAAAGAAAGGCGGCGTAATATGAACAAAAAGCGGGGAACACTGATTTATATAGCTATTGTTATTTTTTTGATAATAGGCTTGATTTCTGTGTTAAGATCTCTTACTCCAAAAACCTATGCGGAAAAATACTCGGAAATTATGGAGCATTTTGACAATTTGGAGGTTTCGGAATATACTCTGGACTTAAATTCGGGCAAGCTTATCTATAAGCTCAGCAGCGACAATTTGGAAAGATATTACTATGTTCCTTATGTAAGCTTGTTTATCAGCGATCTTTACGGTGATTTTTCCGACGGAGAAACCTACCGTGACAGGTATAATGCAAAATATCCCGATACTCCCCTAAAGGAGGACTATATACCCGTATCGGACAATTCGTTCCTTACAAGCTTCCTGCCTTATCTTATCTTAGTGGTAATAATGATAGGCTTTACCTTCTTTATAATGAGATCGGCAACGGGCGGCGGCAAAATGAATCAGTTTTCCAAGGCCAATACCCGAAATCAGCCCTCAACAGGCAAAAGGGTCACCTTTGACGATGTGGCGGGAGCCGACGAGGAAAAGGAAGAGCTGGCGGAGATCGTGGACTTTATGAAGAACCCCAAAAAGTATGTGGCGTTGGGTGCAAGAGTACCCAAGGGCGTGCTGCTTATGGGACCTCCCGGCACAGGTAAGACCTTGCTGGCGAAGGCGGTTGCAGGCGAGGCGGGAGTACCCTTTTTCTCAATAAGCGGCTCGGACTTTGTGGAAATGTTCGTGGGCGTGGGTGCGTCACGTGTGAGAGATTTGTTTGAGCAGGCGAAAAAGCATACCCCTGCAATTATATTTATAGACGAAATCGATGCGGTGGGACGTCAGAGAGGCGCAGGCTTAGGCGGCGGTCACGACGAGCGTGAGCAGACGCTGAACCAGCTCCTTGTTGAAATGGACGGCTTCTCCGAAAATCAAGGCATAATAATTATTGCGGCGACAAACAGAAGAGATATTCTCGACCCCGCCTTGCTTCGTCCGGGACGCTTTGACAGGCAGATAGTAGTAAATTATCCCGATATAAAGGGAAGAGAAGAAATACTGAAGGTTCATACCAGAAACAAAAAGCTTTCGGCGGACGTAAGCCTTGCCACCATTGCAAAATCCACGGCGGGCTTTACCGGTGCGGATTTGGAGAACCTTGTAAACGAAGCGGCTCTGCTTGCAGCAAGAGCGGACAGAAGAGCCATTATTCAAGAGGATATCGAGGAGGCTACCATCAAGGTTGTGGCAGGTCCGGAGAAAAAGTCAAAGGTGGTTACCGAAAAGGAACGCCGTCTTACCGCATATCACGAATCGGGTCATGCGGTCTGCACCTACTACTGCCCCACACAGGATAAGGTTCACCAGGTTTCCATTATCCCCAGAGGCATGGCGGGCGGTTACACAATGTCACTTCCCGAAAACGACAGAAGCTTTGTCAGCAAGACGCAGATGGAGGAAAATATCATCACCCTTTTAGGCGGCAGAGTTTCGGAAAAAATCTTCCTTGACGATATATCCACAGGTGCGTCCAACGATATTGAAAGAGCCACCAAGGTTGCAAGAAGCATGGTAACAAGGTACGGCTTCAGCGAAAAGTTAGGCCCCGTAGTTTACGGTCATGACGAATCCGAGGTGTTTCTCGGCAGGGATTATTCCCAGGGCAAAAACTATTCGGAAAATATTGCAGCCGAAATCGATGCGGAGATACGTGAGCTGATTGAAACGGCTTATGAGAAATCCAAGGATATTCTTGAATCCCATAAGGATCAGGTTCATTTGCTTTCAAAATATCTTATGAAGCATGAAAAGATCGACGGCGGGGAATTTGAAAAACTGATGAAGGGCGAGATTGCCGTTGAGGACGATTCCGACAGCACTGAAAATCCGATGGAAGCGGAGGAAACGGCAGAGCAAAATATACAGCCCGGCGCTGAGGAAGGTGCTTCTGATAATAGCTTTCCTCCTGTCGTATAACCAATAATTTGTTAAAACATACCCCGCTTTTAAGAGGCGGGGTATTAACTATCGGGCAAATGAGTTGAAACGGCGTAAGACTAATCTCTTTTCGGGCTGCGGGTATTGGGCAGGAAAAAGGGATCGGGAGGAAAATTCGCATATTGATTTTATGCGAATGGATTATAAGTTACAGAAAAAGGTGAGACAGCTTTGAAGATTTTTGACGCACACTGCCATATTTTTCCTCAAAAGATAGCCGAAAAGGCTTCGCAGAATATAGGAAAATTTTACGGCATTCATATGAATTTTGACGGCACGGTAAACATGCTTATGGAGCTGTACAAAAAGGCGGGAATAAACGGCTGTCTGGTGCATTCCGTTGCGACGGTGCCCGCACAGGCGGAGCATATTAACGATTTTATAGCCCAAAGCGTCAAGGAATACCCTGATATGCTTGCGGGCTTCTGCTCTCTGCACCCCGATATGGGGAAAAAAGCGATAGAGACGGAAATAGACCGTGCAATATCCTTAGGCTTAAAGGGGATTAAGCTGCACCCCGATTTTCAGGAGTTTAAAATCGACGACAGAAAGGCCTATGACATTTATGAAGCGGCGGAGGGCAGACTTCCCATACTCTTCCATACGGGGGACACACGCTTTGACTATTCCTCGCCCGAGAGGCTTGCCAACGCCTTAAGGGATTTTCCCAAGCTGACAGCCATAGCTGCTCATTTCGGCGGCTGGAGTCAATGGAGCGACGGCGAAAAATACCTTGCGGATAATCCCAACGTATATGTTGACACCAGCAGCTCCCTTTACGAAATTTCCCCCGCTCAGGCCAAGGAATATATAAACGCATTCACGCCCGACCGTGTAATGTTCGGCACGGATTATCCCATGTGGGATGTTAGGGAGGAATTAAGGCTAACGGAAAAGCTGGATTTACCGCAGGAGGATATGGAAAAGATAATGTATAAGACGGCTTATCGGCTTTTGAATGTGAATTTTTGAGAGCGGAACCCTCCTTTACAAAAATATTGACAACAGTGCTTTTATGTGTTAAAATTATTGCATAGCTTAAGGACATCTCAAAAAAACGGCGATGCCTACTATCGGGAGGAAATGAAAATGTCAAAAACCTGTAAAAACTGCGGAAACATCTTTGAAGATCATATGAATATCTGTCCCCGCTGCGGTATGCAGTACGTGGCGGATACCTCGCCCCAATATACCGCAGCACCCTACGATAATGCCAATCAGGCTCAAAACCAATACCCGCAGTATAACCAACAGGGTTACCCCCAGCAGAATTACGGACAGCCGTATCAGCAGCCGGCATACCGTCCTTATAACGCTGCCAATGAAGAAATGACGGTGGGCAATTGGTTAGCTACCATAATTTTAACAAGTTTGGGAATTATAGGGATTATATTGCTTTTTGTATGGGGATTCAGCGATAACGTTCCCACAGCGAAGAAAAACTATTGCCGTGCAATGTTGATTATGCAGGCGATAGCACTGGGCTTGGTAATACTGTTCGTGATCATTTTGATTGCGGCGGGAGGATCCGTTTTTGATTCTTTAAACAGCGGCTACTATTATTCGTAATACGGTTTTCAGCGGCAATGCGGTGTGCTTTTTACGCTGCATTGCCGCTAAATATATTTGTTAATTTGTATAAATCACTTTTGCATACCGCAAAATAAAGACATATATGCCGTCAAAAAACGGCTGCGCACAGGCTCAAAAAAATGTGCCCCACTGCCGTAATTTAGGGGCTATCTGAAAAGTCGCAATTTGCACAATTTCTACTAACTGCGGACGCTTTCTGCGTCAAA
>DNUB01000155.1 GCA_003508605.1 Oscillospiraceae bacterium
AATAAATAAAGGTGAATTATGAAACTTCATTCCATTAAGCTTCCGCACAGAAAAGCTTCTGCGGAAATGCCCACCCTGAAAACCCTGAATCCCCCAAGGGTCGTGATAAGTATGTCCCAGCACGGAGGAGTACCCTGCACCCCTGTCGTAAATGTGGGCGATCAGGTAAAAACGGGACAGATTATAGGAACAAGCGACGCAGTTATTTCGGCCCCCGTTCATGCCAGCATTACGGGAAAGGTAGCGGCAATAACCGATGTGATCAACATTGCGGGAAAAAGAAATACCGCCGTTGTTATCGAAACCTCACATCGTCAGGAGATGCACGAAAGCGTCAAGCCTCCTGCAGTAACCGACAGAAGCTCCTTTATCGATGCGGTGAAAACCAGCGGCTTGGTGGGACTTGGCGGCGCAGGCTTTCCCACCTATGTGAAGCTTAATTTTGATCCTAAGGAAAACAGCATAGATACCCTTATTGTCAATGCGGCGGAATGCGAGCCTTATATTACCTCGGACTACCGTGCATTGGTTGAAAGCTCCGCCGAGCTTATAGGCGGAATTAAGCTTTTAATGAAGTATCTTGAAATTCCCAAAGCCTTTATCGGTATAGAATCGGACAAATCAAAGGCGATTTCCATGCTTACCGAGCTTTGCAGGAAAGAAAAAGGCATATCCGTTCAAAGGCTTCCCAGTTCCTATCCTCAGGGAGCGGAAAAAATTATGATCTACAACGTGACGGGACGGGTGCTTAAGGAGGGCGGGCTGCCTATGTCCGTAGGCTGTCTTGTTATGAACTGCTCATCGGTTATTTTTATAAACGATTACTTAAAAAAGGGTATTCCCCTTATAAGACGCCGCATTACGGTAGACGGAAATATCGTAAATAAGCCTCTCAACGTATTTGTACCTGTGGGTACTCAGCTTTCGGAAATAATTAAGCTTGCCAACCTGCGCAAAACTCCCGACCGTGTTATTTTCGGCGGTCCTATGATGGGAAGCAGCGTTTATGATCCGGAAATGCCCGTTATGAAAACCACCAATGCGGTGCTTTTCTTTGAGGGAGCAGCCGCCTTGGCTGAGCCTACTCCCTGTATACGCTGCGGACGCTGTGTAAGAGCCTGTTCGCTTAATCTTATGCCCACAGAGCTTGAATCTGCTTATGACAACAAGGATATAGAGCGTTTAAAGAAGCTCAAGGTCAATATATGTATGAACTGCGGAGCGTGTTCCTATGTCTGCCCCGCAAAAAGAAATTTATCGGAAAAAAATCAGCTTGCCAAGATACTGCTGAGGAACGGAGGAAATGTATGACAAACTTTCTTGTTGAGCCTGCTCCTCATATAAAAAGCAGTCTTACCACCCAAAGGGTAATGCTCCATGTGATAATAGCCATGCTGCCAACCGTTCTGGTTTCCACCTACATATACGGTCTGCGTGCGCTGCTTACCGTCGTTGTATGCTCTGCTGTCTGTGTTTTATCAGAGCTTATTTTTGAGAAAATCACCAAAAGACCCCGCACAATAAACGATTTATCCGCCGTGGTAACGGGTATTCTCCTTGCCTTTAACCTGCCCCCCACATTGCCGCTTTATATGGCGGCAATAGGCAGCGTTGTGGCTATTGTGGTGGTTAAGCAATTTTTCGGCGGTATCGGTCAGAACTTTGCAAATCCCGCTATTACCGCAAGAATCGTGCTTATGCTTTCCTTCTCCTCATATATGACAACTTGGTCCGAGCCTTTTTATTACAAAAACACGACGGACGCTGTATCAACGGCTACTCCCCTTGTTTCCGAAAATAGCTTTGAATTATTCGATTTGTTTTTCGCAAAAAGCGGCTGCATAGGCGAATGCTGCAATGCGGCGCTGCTTTTGGGCGGATTTTATCTTATCGTAACGAGGATAATAAATCCCGTTACGCCCATAGCATACATCGGAACGGTTGCCCTGCTCACATGGGTAAGCGGCGGAGACGTTACATTGCAGGTGCTGGCAGGCGGACTTATCTTAGGCGCATTTTTTATGGCGACGGATTACGCAACCACTCCCATAAGAACAAGCGGAAAGCTTATTTTTGCGGTAGGCTGCGGACTTCTTACCTTCCTTATAAGAAACTTCGGCTCAATGCCCGAGGGCGTTTCCTTCTCGATTCTTATAATGAACATTTTAACGCCGTATATTGACAGGCTTACCGCTTCACACCCCTTTGGAGCTAAAAAGGAGGTTAAAAGCAAATGAGTAAATTTGAAAATTTCAAGCCTACCGTTGTTTTGACCTGCGTTACCACCATTGTGGCGGTTTTGCTGGTGGTGACCCATCAGTTTACCTATGTAGACACCTCCAATGTGATAACCGACAAGCTTAAGTCCGCATTGACCGAGGCTATGGGCGAGGGCGAATACTCTATCGTTTCCGATTGGAGCGAATACGGAGCCGAAAAGCCCGACAATGTGGAAAAGCTGATAAAGAGATCCGACGGAAGCCTTGCTTTTGAGATCGTTACGGACGGATATTCCAAAAAAGGAATCGACTTAGTGGTTGCAATGAACTCCAATGGCACGGTGAAGGGCGTTTCGGTGGTTTCCTTAGGCGAAACTCCGGGACTTGGCACAAAGGTGCAGAATGACAGCTTTTTGTCGCAGTTTAAAGGCAAAAGCGGCAGTGTGGAAATCGTGAAAAACGCCCCCAAAAAGGACGGCGAGGTTCAAGGCGTCACAGGTGCGACCTATTCTTCAAAAGGCGTTGCAAAGGCGGTCAATATCGCCTTGGATACCTACAGGCAATTAAAGCATGACGGCGGGGAGGTGAAGTGATATGAGCTATTTAAAGGAATTTACAAAGGGCATTTTAAAGGAAAATCCCAACCTGGTTATGCTTCTCGGTATGTGCCCCACCTTAGCGGTAACCACTATGGCGGTAAACGGTTTGGGCATGGGTCTTGCAACCACCTTTGTGCTTGTATGCTCCAACCTGGTTATTTCCTTACTTAAAAAAATCATCCCTTCCCAGGTAAGGCTGCCCTGCTTTATCGTTATTATTTCGGGATTTGTTACGTTAGTGGGTATGCTTCTTCAAAAGTTCATACCCTCGCTGTATGACGCTTTGGGACTGTTTTTAAGCCTTATCACGGTAAACTGCATTATTTTGGGCAGAGCGGAAATGTTTGCCTGCAAAAATAAGGTTATTCCCTCCGTATTGGACGGTTTAGGCATGGGCGTGGGATTTACCCTTTCCCTTTTGACGGTAGGCTCCTTCAGAGAAATTTTGGGTTCGGGAACCTGGTTCGGACTTACCGTAATGCCCGGCTTTATTCAGCCCATGACCATATTTATCTTACCTGCCGGCGGATTTTTCTCTCTTGGAATTATTATAGCCATCGTAGGAAAAATCAGCAAAAAGAAGCCGAAGGATATCACCTGCACAAGCTGTCCCAACAGGGACGCCTGTCGCTTTGCAGATACGGAAGCCGCCGAAGCCGTAAAGGAGGATAAGTAATGGAGATTTTTAAAACTGTTGCCGCTATCCTGTTAACGGGAATACTTACGGAAAACTTTGTATTAAGCAAATTTTTGGGTATATGCCCCTTTTTGGGCGTGTCAAAAAAGGCAAGCAGCTCTCTGGGAATGGGAATAGCCGTTACCTTTGTAATGATTTTTGCCACAGCCGCCACATATCCCATTTATTACGGCGTTCTGGTGCCCTTGAAGATCGAATATATGCAGACCGTTGCATTTATTTTAATAATTGCGCTGTTGGTTCAGCTGGTGGAAATGGCTATGAAAAAATATATGCCGCCGCTTTATAAAGCACTGGGCGTATACCTGCCTCTTATAACCACCAACTGTGCGGTTTTGGGCGTTACTATACTTAACATTGACAGCGGCTACGGCTTCGGCTATGCCATTGTCAACTCTATGGGTGCGGGAATAGGCTTTTTGCTTGTTATGCTCATCTTTTCGGGAGTCAGAGGAAGAATTGAACGCTGCAATGTTCCCAAGGCTTTACAGGGCACTCCTATTACCTTAATTGCAGCATCTATCGTCTCTCTCGCCTTTATCGGATTTGGCGGTATTGTTGACAATATTTTCGGTTAAAAATAAGCGGATCGGTTTTATGGGTTAGATAAAACGGATATTTGACCTTACGTTTTTTTCAAACTAGGGCGTATCTGAAAACTAAG
>DNUB01000022.1 GCA_003508605.1 Oscillospiraceae bacterium
CTAAGACCCCTTTTATTCCGAAAAAGAAAGGTTCGGACTTTTTCGACAGCCTGAAACGGTATCTTAACCAATGATTAAGATACCGTTTTTATCTGCATGACTCCTCTTCTCCACTCCCTATACGTCTGCCGTTATTGTTTTCCTCTTTAAAATCCGTTTGATTACTTTGTACCGAAAATCCTATCTCCGCCGTCGCCGATTCCGGGGACAATATACAGATCCTCGTTTATTCCTTCGTCCAAAGCGCCGCAGTAAATCTCAACGTCGGGATGAGCCTGACGTATAGCGTCAACGCCTTCGGGACAAGCCACAACGGTCATAAATTTAACATTTTTCGCACCGCTCTCCTTAACTCTCTCGATAGCCTTAACGGCGGTTTTGCCTGTGCCGAGCATAAGATCCATTATAATAACCTCACGCTCCTTTATATCAAAGGGCAGCTTGCAGTAATAAACATGCACGTCGCCGCTGCCGTCCTCATTGCGGCATATGCCTATATGTCCGACCTTAGCCGCAGGAACAAGCTCAACTGCGCCTGTAACCATACCTAAGCCCGCACGCAGAATAGGAACAAAAGCCACCTTTCTGCCTGAAATAATGTTGGTTTTTGCAATAGCTACCGGAGTCTGCACCTCAACCTGCTTCAGGGGAAGGTCACGGGTAGCCTCATAGCTCATCAGCATTCCGATTTCGGAAACAAGCTCTCTGAATTCCTTTGAGCCTGTGTTCTTGTCGCGCAAAAGGGAGACCTTGTGCTGCAAAAGGGGATGATTTAAAATTTTAAGCATTTCCATAAAAGTTACTTTTCCTCCAGTTTCATCATTTTGTCTACTCGAAGGGCGTGACGTCCGCCCTCAAATTCCGTTGTTAAAAATACGTTCAGCAGCTCCTTAGCCAATCCCTGACCCATAACCCTGCCGCCAAAGCAGATCACATTTGCATCATTATGGAGTCTTGTGTACTTGGCGGAAAAATAATCGGAGCATAGAGCGGCTCTTATGCCCTTTATTTTATTGGCTGCCATTGAAATACCTATGCCTGTGCCGCAAATCAAAACTCCTTTTTCCGCTTCTCCGGAAGTAATTTTTGCGCATACCTTTTCGGCTATGTCAGGGTAATCCGGTTCTTCTCCGCAGTCCGAATATTCGTAATTATTTTCCTTTAAAAAGTCTGTAAGATGGTTTTTCAACTCCGATCCTGCTCGGTCACTGCCTAAAACTATCATATTCTTGCCTTCCTTATTTTATTATTTTACACATGCGCCGCCCCATTCAACAACTGTAAAACCGCTGCGTTCGAAGCCTGTAAGCTTTTGAGGAGTAATCTCCTTTTCGGTGCGGCTCGGATAGTATGCCATAAAAATCCTCTTTATGTTATCCGGAGCAGGGTAAATTTCAACCGGCGCACTTTCCTCATATAGCTGCCCTTGAAAAGAAATAATGTTGTAAGGATTATCCTTCATCAAAGGAAACCAATATACAATAAATTCATTATATTCACGAGGCGTTAAACCCTGCTCGGAAAGTGCCCACCTTAAAAATTCAGCCGTTTCACTGCCTTTTACGCAAAATCCCTCACTAAAGTCAAATTCCGCATCGGTATTTGCTTCCCAAAATAGGTAACTGTATTCGTTGCCCTTATGGTCTATGACAGTGCCGTCAGGGTAAGCGATAACCTCCCATTTGTTCTTGTATTCGGGATAAGCGGCAGTAATCCCGTCAAAATTAAGTTTTACCGAAACTTCCGATGCTTCCTCCGGATAAAGGTAAAGAACAGGCTTTTTTACGACCGCTCCTTCCCGATCCTTGCGAAGGGTGTAAACAACAGCTATTGCCGCCGCTATAAAAAGTACCGCACCGACAATCCCTAAAATAAATGCAATATTACTTTTTTTGCGTTTACTTTCCCCTTTCTCTTTTGAATCGAGTTTATTTTTCTCGTCTTTGCCGAACATAAGCATACTGTACTCCTTTTTATGTGCCAAAAAAACAATACCACACCTTTTCCGTCGACAGAACTTGTTAATCACTACAGTGACAATAGAACTCGCAAGACCGATTATCCATATCAGCTATCGGGAAAAAGTGTTACTGTTATTTACTCCTATTTTCATTATCAATTTCCCTTTTCAGCCTTTCTCTTTCAGCCTGTGGCAAGCGTAAATAAACAGGAAGCAATTCCTTTGCCGATACCTTTTTATATTCCGGTGCGGCAAGGCAAACGCTTTCTGCCCTTTGTAAACGCAGGCTCAAAGGGGCAAGCTCTGTTTGCACACCGTTCAAAATCGGCTTGCCTTCATCGTCTTGAACGCCATTCAAGGATTTTCCTGCAAGCTCTGCCCCATCCCCGACAAGGATTATGCGATTATCATTATATTGTGACAGCTCCTTTGCCAAATCCTCGTTGGAAATAGCCCTGTCCTCGGTTATTCTCTCTATAATGTTTCCCCTTATCCTGAAAAGGGCGTTGTAATACTGACTGCATCTTGCGTCCATAACGGCGCAGGCTATACAGTCTATGCCCAAAAGGTTAAATGCAAGGGCATGAAGCGTGGAAACCCCTGTGCAGGGAATATTTAATGCAAAGGCTAAGCCTTTTACCGCAGCCACACCTATCCGTATGCCTGTAAATGAACCCGGGCCGGAGGTAACGGCTATACAGTCAAGGCTTTTCATATCGATTTCCGCACACCTAAGCATATTTTCAACCATGGGCAAAAGCGTTTGAGAATGGGTCTGCCTTGTGTTTATAAAGCTGCCTGCAATAATTTTATTGTTTTTGCTGTTTTCCGGGTCTATGTCGCAAAGTGCGCATGAGCCTGCAACAGCAGATGAATCCAATCCTAAAATAAGCATTTTTATTCCTGTTTTTTATTTAATTCTTTCTACAGCGATCTCCCTGCTTTCTTCCCCCGTTTTGCTTATGGTCACCTGATACACGGTGCTAAAGCTGTCGGAAAGATCGGATATATTTTCGCTCCACTCTATACAGAGAACTCCGTTTCGGTCAAAATAATCAAAAAAACCTATTGCGTATAAATCGTCAAAGCTGTTTATTCTGAACAAATCAAAATGGAATAGGTTTATTTTACCGTAATACTCGTTTATAAGAGCAAAGGTGGGGCTGGTTACCTCCTCGGATATACCCAGAGCCTTAGCGATTCCTTTGGTG
This sequence comes from Oscillospiraceae bacterium, assembly GCA_003508605.1. GTDB lineage: Bacteria > Bacillota > Clostridia > Oscillospirales > Ruminococcaceae > Ruminiclostridium_E. The sequence continues at coordinate 3,172 of DNUB01000022.1, forward strand.
AAGTAGGTTTTTCCCGCTCCCATTTCGCCTTTGTAAAAAACTCCGTCGTCAGCCTTTAGCTCTGCGGCAAAAGCTTCTCCTATCCGAACGGTATCGCCGGGACTGTTTGAGATATACTTTTTCATCAGAATAATCCGCTTATATTGCCCAGGTCGTCCACATCAATGCTGTTGGCTGCGGGAATTTTGGGAAGTCCCGGCATAGTCATAATTTCTCCTGCATAGGCTACCACAAAGCCTGCCCCTGCGGAAAGCTTTACGTCACGGATAGTAATGGTGAAATTTTCGGGCTTGCCTAATTTTGCGGGATCGTCGGACAGGGAGTACTGTGTTTTGGCAACGCATACGGGTATATCGCCATAGCCCAAGGCTTCGATCTCCTTAATCGATTTTTCTGCGGCTGCGGTATAGGTTACACCGTTAGCCCTGTAAATTTCCTTAGCAATAATATCAAGCTTTTCCTTTATGGGAAGCTTTTCGTTATAAAGAGGCTTAAAGTCGGTCTGACAGCTCTCACACTTTTCTATGGTGTCAATAACTGCTTTGGCAAGCTCCTTACCGCCTTCGCCGCCCTTTAAGAATACGTCGGAGAAAGCAACGGTAACCCCCATTTCCTTGCAGAAGTCCTTGATATACTGAATTTCTGCCTCGCCGTCGGTGTAAAAATGATTGATTGCCACCACTACGGGAACACCGTATTTGTGCATATTTTCAATGTGGGTTTTAAGGTTTACTATACCCTTTTTCAGTGCGTCCGGATTTTCTGTGCCAAGCTCTGTTTTGGGAATGCCGCCGTTATATTTTAACGCTCTTATAGTTGCCACCAATACGGTGCAGGAAGGCTTAAGCCCGGCAAAACGGCATTTTATATCAAAAAACTTTTCTGCGCCCAGATCCGAGCCGAAGCCCGCCTCGGTAACCGCATAATCGCCTAATTTAAGTGCCAGCCTTGTAGCTCTGACCGAGTTGCAGCCATGAGCAATATTGGCAAAGGGTCCGCCGTGAACGATCGCAGGCGTATTTTCCAGAGTCTGCACAAGGTTAGGATTAACTGCGGTTTTGAGCAAGGCCGCCATCGCTCCCACTGCCTTTAAGTCCTTTGCATAAACAGGCTTATTGTCGTAGGAATATGCAACAAGGATTTTGCCCAATCTATCCTTTAAATCCTTTAAATCCGATGCAAGGCACAAAATAGCCATTATTTCGGTGGCGACCGTTATGCAGAAATGATCTTCTCTGGGGACGCCGTTGATTTTGCCGCCCAGCCCCACTATGCAGTTTCTCAGTGCTCTGTCGTTCATGTCAAGACAGCGTTTTATCTGAATACAGCGGGGGTCAATGTTAAGCTCGTTTCCCTGCTGCATATGGTTGTCAAGCATAGCGCAGAGAAGATTGTTGGCGGAAGTAATAGCATGCATATCTCCTGTAAAATGCAGGTTTATGTCCTCCATAGGCACGACCTGTGCATAGCCGCCGCCTGCTGCACCGCCCTTTATGCCGAAAACAGGTCCTAAAGAGGGCTCACGCAGAGCCAGCACTGCCTTTTTCCCCAATTTATACATGCCTTGAGCAAGACCGATGCTTGTGGTGGTTTTTCCTTCGCCTGCAGGTGTGGGATTTATGGCAGTAACGAGAATAAGCTTTCCGTCGGGCTTATCCGAAAGACGCTGAATACATTCCTCGGTAATTTTCGCCTTATAGTGTCCGTATGGCTCTAACTCGTCCTCGGTTATTCCTAAGTCTGCGGCAATCTCCTTTATCTTCTTCATTTTTGCGCTTTGTGCGATTTCAATATCTGTGAGCATTTTTACCTCCGCCGAATTGGATTTTATAGTTTTAAAGAGACAATAGAATTATACCATATATAAGAAAAAATAGCAATAACTTTTAAATTATTGCTCAAGCTGCCGAAAAAGCCTATACTTAATTTTTTTGTAAGGAAAAATGTTTTATTGCTCCCCAAACTAACTCCTCAATTTTTCTGCTTGCCCGGCTGCTGAAACACTTCGTCGAAAATCCTTGTAATATGCTCATATTCCCGCAGATTTCTTACTCGTCTTTTGGCAGCCCTTCGGCGCATAAAAATCTTCAAGAATTAGTTGGGGGAGCAATGGTGAAAATTTTATATATCAACTATATTATTTCACTTAAATTTAATGCACTGATAAGACCTCTTACGGAGGAGGTGATTATATCGCTGTGAACTCCCGCACCCCAGGTAATAACGCCGTTTTTGTCGGCAATTTCAACATAGGAGATCGCTTTGGATTTTGATGTTTTGTTAAGGGCGTGCTCGTTGTAGGAGTTTATGGTAAAGGATATGTTCAGGCATCTTCTCAAAGCGTCGCTTACTGCGTCAAGTCTGCCGTTGCCTCTGCCGGAAATCACTCTTTCGGTATTGTTTTGGATAACGGTAAGCTTCGCCTCGTATTCATCGCCTTGAACGAAGTGTACCTCCTTAAATTTCAGAGAGGTTTCCACATTCACGAACTTATCTGTAAAGGCGTTGTAAATTTCATCCGGCATAAGCTCCTTATGCTGCTTGTCTGACAAGTCTTTTATTGCATATCCCACCGTTTCACGGAATTTAGGGGGCAGGTCGATTCCGAACTTCTTTTGCAGAAGATAGCCGATACCGCCCTTTCCGCTTTGGCTGTTGATTCGGATAACATCGCCGTCATACTGCCTGCCTATATCCTTGGGATCAATAGGCAGATATGGAACGGTCCAGTGGGGAACATCGTTGTCCTCTCTCCATTTCATACCCTTTGCTATTGCGTCCTGGTGAGAACCGGAAAATGCGGCGAAAACAAGTGCGCCGCTGTATGGCTGTCTGTCGTAAACCTTCATGCAGGTCATTTTTTCATAAACGGCAATCATTTCCGGCATATTGCTGAAATCAAGTTCGGGATCAACGCCCTGTGAATACATATTAAGACCCAATGTGACAATATCCACATTGCCTGTTCTTTCACCGTTGCCGAAAAGCGTGCCCTCAACTCTGTCCGCACCTGCGAGCAGGCCCATTTCCGTATCGGCAACGCCGCAGCCTCTGTCATTATGCGGGTGGAGTGAAACTATTACGTTTTCCCTTTTATAAAGGTTGTCGCACATATATTCAACCTGACTTGCGTAAACATGGGGCATTGACAGCTCCACTGTAACGGGCAGGTTTATGATGACCTTATTTTCGGGGGCAGGCTCCCATATTTTCAGCACTTCGTTGCAGATCTCAAGCGCAAATTCCATTTCCGTACCTGTAAAGCTTTCGGGGGAATACTCAAACTTAAAATTGCCCTCGGTGTTCCTTGCATAATCCAAAAGCAGCTTTGCTCCGCTTGTGGCGATGTCGATAATTTCATTTTTAGGCTTTTTGAAAACCTGCTCCCGCTGTGCCACCGAGGTGGAGTTATAAAGGTGAACTACAGCGTTTTTTGCTCCTTTTAAGGCTTCAAAGGTTTTCTTTATAATATGCTCACGTGACTGTGTAAGCACCTGTATTGTTACATCGTCGGGGATAAGCTTTCTTTCGATAAGCGCACGGCAAAATTCGTACTCCGTCTCGGAGGCGGCGGGAAAACCTATTTCGATTTCCTTAAAGCCGATTTTGACAAGGTACTTAAAAAACTCTAATTTTTCCTCCAGATCCATCGGAACTATCAAAGCCTGATTTCCGTCACGCAAATCAACGCTGCACCATATCGGGGCTTTTTCAATATGGTCTTTTTCCGTCCATTTAAAGCAGGGGCAGGGGGGCATAAAATAGTTTCGTGTGTACTTCGCTGTGTTTTTCATAATTATTGTCCTTTCTTTGTGTGGGAAGGTCAATCAAGAGGGTTTTTAAGCAGAGCTGCAAATATAATAAAAACCCGTCTCTTACCAAATAAAGAGACGGGGAAAATCCTCGCGGTACCACTCTTTTTAGCGTGACGAACACGCTCACCTTTGCCACATCGATCAATGTGTTACTCTGTAACGGGAGTACCCGTTCAAGCCTACTGCTGTTCAGCCGACTGCTCAAGGGCGAGCTATTACAACTCCGCTTTACCGTTTCGCATCAAACAACGGCTTTCTGAAAAAGCCGGGTTGCTTTTTTCCCTGTCATTGCATTTCATTGTAAATTATTATATGAGATTTTTTTTAATTTGTCAAGGGCTTTGGAGTTTTTTTTGCGGCAATAGACAAATTGTTTAAAATACAGTAAAATAAAAAAGCCAACCTTTTTAAAAAAATCTGCGTCTTACTGTTGAAGCTTCAAAGCAAAAGGAAAGGAAATGCAGACCATGAACGGTTACAAGGATAAAAGCGACGGCATTTTGGTGGAAATGACCCTGCTTGGAAATAATAAAGCCTTTGAAGAGCTGGTTATCCGTTATGAGGGCAAGGTGAAGGGCACAGCATATAAGTTTACAAAAAACAGGTTTTCTGCGGAGGACGCTTCGCAGGACGCCTTTGTCTGCGCATGGGTAAAGCTTGACAGCTTAAAGGACAGATCCAAATTCGGCTCGTGGGTTTGTTCTATTGCCAAAAACTGCGCTTTAAGCTTAGTAAGGCACTATTCTCATGTTTATGGGGATATAAGCTTTGAGACGCTGGAAAATGCCGTTCTTTCGGGCAGCGGCAATAATGCCGATATTGCGGAACCTTACAGGCAGGATACAGAGCTTTGCGAAGCAGTTGAAGCCTTGTCCGAAAAAATCCGTGAAACCGTAAAGCTGCATTACTTTGAGGAAATGTCGGTGGAGGATATTGCAAAAAAGAAAAATATCCCAATTGGCACAGTAAAATGGCGGCTTGCCCAGGGTCGGAAAAGACTCAGAAAGGAATACGGCGTTATGGAAAACAACGGTAACTGCACTATGGTTCAAAAGGTTATGGATCAGGTGGAACAGCTTAAGCGGTGGAATCTTAAAAAGGATAAAACGGGATTTGAAAGCGTGTACCGGCAGCTTTTGAAAAAGGTTGAAGCTATGGAGGAAAGCAAACAAAAATACTATGCAATGGCTGAGGTTCTGGCAAGGGGCTATTGGTGGATTAGCGGCGAAAGAAGCGACGAGATGCTGAGCAGCATAAAAATTTCCGCCGAAAAAAGCTTTAATGAAGACATTATGATGTTTATCATCTGCGCCGAATGGAGTAAATACAAGGACAGCGACAGAATAAAATATATGGAGGAGGTTCAAGCTCCCTATTTAATTCAAAATGGCTTTAAAAAAGCTTTGGGGTATCTGTATTTCTGGCTTGCTTATGAATGCTGCGAAAAAAATCTGCTTGAAAAGGGAATAGGTTATTTCAAAAAAGTCACAGACAGCTTGCCGAAAAGCGACGGGCTTTATGCCGCAGCATTGGCGGCGATTCGGGCAGAAGAAAAAATATTTGACGAGGGAATACCCCCTTATTCCTGCAGAGCACGAGGAGAAACGCTTGAATACATAGGCGGCAGGCTGATTTTGGACTTATCTCCGGGCTTCGGACGGGGCGAGGCGGTGAACAGTGATGTTTTTTCCAACTGCGCTTGCTGCGACAGTATTATTTACGATGAAAAAATAAAGGCGGGCGATGGCTTTACGGCAAACGATGAAAATATAAGGCTTATTCAGCTGAAGGAGGGAAAAGCTATTGCGCCCTCCGAGGAAAAAGCAAGAGTTATCTGCAAAAGTAAAGGAGTAAGGGTGGAAACACCGAGCGGAGTTTATGAAAACTGCACCTGTTATATATTTGAGGGGGATTATTACGGTTTAAAATACTGTGAAACCTATTTCTGCCGCAAAGTCGGCATAGTTAAGCAAATTGTGGAAGGAAACGGAAAAAGAGAGGAATGGCTGCTTTATAAATGCAGAATAAACGGAGGAGACGAAATAATTCCCTTTTCCGAGGGAAACCGCTGGGAATACTGCTTGGTGCAGGATAATGGCAAAAGATTTGAAACGGAAAATGTATTTGAGATAGTTCATTCCGACAGCGGGAGGGCGGTGATTTCCTCTTACTGCTGTATCAGGGAGATTTGACAATACTAAAGGATAAACCGATACCGTATGGTTATTGCCGTGCGGTATCGGCTTTGCGTTCTTTTATCTCAGCTGTTATTTTACAGGCAAAAGCCGAAAAAGCAGGGCAAGCATGGGGGAAAAGCCTTTAACGAGCGAATTTCCGCGGATTTTGGCGGCATTAGGTAAGGTTAGTTAACACACTGACTTATCAAACGTTAAGTGGTAAATATGCCCACTTTTTTCTTTTGGGCGAGATATGGCAAAAAGAAAAGTTAACAGTGTTTAATTAAGCCGCAAATGATACGGCAACCGCCTAAAATTTCGTTCACAAGGCAGCCTGAATTAAGTCGTCGGGTATTAGCATTATAGTTAGCAAAAAGATTTTTGGGAAATCAAGCATAAAAATAAGCTCCCGTGAGTTTGGGGGCATAATTGAGTCCAGCGTCACGCTGATGTGTTGTTGTGACCAAATAGATTATATTGGTGAGAAAGATAAAAACTAAAGCCCGACCTAAGCCGAGCTTATCAGGAGCGGTGCTACGCCGCTGTGTTATTGTTACCAAATAGATTTCGCACCCCATACAAAATATCGGAATGAAAGGGGTCTTAG
>DNUB01000313.1 GCA_003508605.1 Oscillospiraceae bacterium
ACACGGTTTATTTTTCATAACCTTTTAAATCCCTGTTATAATAATCAATCAGCTTTTCGTCACAACATTTTAACATTTCTTCTTTCTCATCTTCGGTTAGATTTTTCCAAACAGTAGATTCAACCTCGATTATACCTATAGTTTTGGTGTGACGGAGCATTTGCATATCTTGGAAACGCTTGAATGGGTTAGATAAAATATTGTTGGCAGCCTCCTTATTAGTATAACCGCCTTTGGCAAAAATACTGTTGGATTTTTCCACGGTGAGGCCGGCTTTTCTTCTTGACTCATAAAAATTCTTAAAATATGCTGTTATATCATCAATTTTAACCCTGCCTTTACTATCTGCATTAGCGAAAATCGCTTTTATCAGCACGGGCTTGTAGGAATAGCTCATATCCATTTGACGCACCATTTCCATAAATAAATCTTTACGGTTGTTATCATTAATTATCTTCCACCCGTACTCGCTTGCATATTTTTTCAAGGTTTCTTCCTTGAAATACTTAAACGTCTTATGTTCGCTCAGTGGCACTATTAAATCAGGAATTATTTTTCCTTCCCTTATGTATCTCTCTACAGTTTCAGATTGAACATCAACACATCGGATAAATTCCATTTGTGAAATCATTCCTTCAGCTTCGTCCTGCCAATTAAATACATCTACTGCTTCATAATCGGTAGCGTCAATGGGAAAGTCAATAATGGCAGCAGGCTTTTCCCCCTTGGCATAAAGTAAATCGTCTGCCGCTTTCTTCTCTTTTGTACCAAGTACAATTTGCCCGGGTCGGTAATCCTTCAGTTTAAATAAGCGGTGAACGGAATATGGCATATTATAAACTCCTGCGTTGTCCACAAAATCAAAGACAAGCAGTGAGTCCTTTCCCTCGCATAGTCTCATTCCTCTTCCAAGCTGCTGAGTATAGAGCACCTTCGACATAGTAGGTCGTGCCATAAAAAGCACTTCGGTTTCGGGACAATCCCAACCCTCATTCAACAAATCGCAGGCACAGAGGACTTTGATTTCACCCTTGGCAAATTTGTCAGTGATTTCTTTTCTTTGAGCTGATTTCATTGCTCCCGAAACTGCAACAGCACTATGATTTCGCTCATTTATCATTGCTGCAATTTGCTCTGCATGCTTTACACTGGCGCAAAAAACTACGGTACGTTTTGTAGGAACATAATCAAAAAGGGTATCTACAATAAGAGCATTTCTTTCGGGAACAAAAATTTTGCTTTCCAGCTCACGAACATTATACTGCACACTGTTAAACCGAACCTTGGTTAAATCAATATTTGTATGAATTCTTATACAGCGAACCGATACAAGCTCGCCTATTTCCACCGCAGTCTGAATATCAAGCTTATGAGCAGTGTTTTTAAATATTTCAAGAATATCTTTATCATCGCTGCGCTCAGGAGTAGCGGTTAATCCTAAGATAAATTGAGGCTTAAAATAGGACAAAACCTTCTGATAGGTATCAGCAGAAGCATGATGCGCTTCGTCAATAATTATATAACCAAATTCATCTTCCTTAAAACTGTCAAGGTTTAAGGCAACGCTTTGTATGCTGCCACAGACCACATAGCAGTCCGACTGTTTCAAGGACTCTACAAATTTTCCAACTGTAACATCATTCCAGATATGTTTAAATGTATCAGCTGCTTGATTAACCAAATCTATTGAATGAGCTAAAAACAAGGTTCTTTTACCGAAGTGTTTTGCGTCAGATACTGCTGTAACTGTTTTTCCGGTGCCTGTGGCATGGCAGATAAGGGCAATTGTTTCATGTTGTTTACGCATTTCTTCTAACGAATTAAGCGCCTGCTTTTGATGTTCTTTAAGTTCAAAGTTTAAACCACCGATTGATTTTCCACGCTGCGTGGGCAAATAGTCATCTACCTGTCTGAAGGCGTTGCCGCCCAAAAACAGTCTTAGCTCGTCCTTAACAGTATCAGGCTGAAGCTGGAGCTGCCTTACAGCCCAGCGATACACGTCCCAACCCTTGTAAATCATACTGTTTTGCTTTAATAAATCATCATAAAATTTATTTTGTGATACGATATTTTTGTTATGCGAAGCCTCATCGTCAATTTCAATGGCTATTTTCCTGTTTCCGTTTTCGACAAAAAAATCAGCATATCGGTCATTTTGGTAAATATCGTAAAAATGGTACTGCGAATAGAGATAGCCCGCTTTTTCAGCCCCAAATGTGTCGCTGAAAAGCTCAATAAACAAATCCTCTGCAGCGCTACCAGAAACAGCATGATATTTAATATCCGACATTAATAATCACCTTATTCCTCAACATATTCAAGAAAAATTTTGTCTTTAAATCCGCCTCGCATTCGTCTTTTTTCAAGCCGAACATTTTCCAGTTCTTCCACTGTGTAGCCACGGGCCTCAACAATTGCATACATCACTTCAAGCATATCCGCCAGTTCTTCAAGGCTATTATCAGCCTGATATTCGGCACATTCTTCGTTTAACTTTTTGTCAAGCTCCGCTAAATATAGCTCATCGGATAAAATATGAGTATGAGGGATTTTGCCGCTGTTTTGAATAATTTCGGGGATTTTGTCACGGACAAGTTTGTTGTGTTTCATCAGAACTGCCTCCACATGAATTATTTGAGATTATTTTATCATATTTTGTAGGTAGTGTCAAAGGTGAAAAATATCTTGGTGGATTGTGTATGGAAAATCGAACGCTTTTCGTTTCGTAAATCTGTCCATTATGTACTGTTAAGCTGATAATACTCACAATTATAAAAATCTCATATGTGATATGAAAAAGATTTCAACGGTGTGAAACAAAAAAATAAAACCCGACCGTAGCCGAGTTTATTAACTGCGGTGCTTCACCGCTGGCGCAGACGGTGGGATTCGAACCCACGGTGCTTTTCACGGCACAAACGATTTCGAGTCGTTCTCGTTATGACCCCTTCGATACGTCTGCATATATATCAACCCATCAATGTGAGCTGAACTCTTATTCATTTTTCTTAGAACCCCTCTTAGAACTCGCCAAAAATCCAAAACTCCAAAATCCGGCAAACCCGCTTATACAAAGCACTCTCAGCAGTCCTCCCTCCAACAAACTCACAACATTTCGAGTCGCTCTCATTATGACCACTTCTACACATCTTCATAGAAACTATAAAATCAGCGTTGAACCCTTATCGAATCCAACGCCTTATATGGTGCGGAGAATGGGACTTGAACCCACACGAGAATACTCCCACTACCCCCTCAAAGTAGCGCGTCTGCCATTCCGCCACCTCCGCATTATCACAAAGGGTATTTTAAATTTTACAGCTCTTATATTATATCAAACAATGATTTATTTGTCAATACCTTTTTTAAAATTTTTATAATAAAGCGAATTTTAATAAACTCTTATGCCGAATACACAGTGTAAATCAGCGGCAGCGTAAACCATGAGAAGTAAAAAGCGATAACAATATGTCTGCTGAAAAAGAAGATGTCAGATAAAAATACAAGCATACAGCATTGCAAGAATATAAATCCATGAATACCTGATTTTATAGGCGCACTTCCCATTTTTTCACATCTTGACTTTTATTGTTTTTTAGTATAAGGATTATATCTGCGGCTTTATTCAAAAAGTAATGGCAGCATCATCTATAATAGATATTTATTCGACTAAAGATTAAAATTGCTAAAAATATATTGCAATTTGTCGCAAATTGTGGTATCATTAAGTTATTAAAGGAAAAGACGGTGATAATATTGACAACAGAAATGATGATTGCAGCCGGTACGGAAAACGATCTTGAAATACTAACGACGGATGTTATCCGACAATTAGGCATACCCGCTCATCTTAAAGGGTATCGGTATTTAAGGTACGCCTTGATTTTATGCGTTGAAAACAGCGAAATGATATCCTCGGTCACAAAGCTTCTTTATCCTGCCGTTGCTGCAAAATTTGAAACTACCTCCTGCTGCGTTAATTCAAGCATACGGCAGGCTGTGGCAATAGCATGGAATAAGGGCAACAGAGAAATACTGAGCCGGTATCTTGGAGGGAATGTTTTCACAAGAGAAAGAAAGCCCACCAATGCGGAGTTTATTGCAAGCGTTTCCGAAACCCTGAGGCTTGGGATCAAGAGGCAGAATAGTCGGCGGTAGCTTTGTTTTTACCGTTTGATTTAAGATTTTGTTTAGGAAACCTCGGAAATTTCCTTGTGAGAAAAAACGAACACGGCACGCCGCCCGCTTCGTCAATCCGTCTTGAGGTGCGTTAGCCTGCCTTCGCCGGCTTTTCTGACATTCGGCACACCATGTCCGTTTTTTGCTTTTCACGGGGGTTTTAGAGATTCCCTTTAATTTGCACAAAGCTTCAAAAGATTTCCGCTGCCTTAGCATGGCGTTGAAATTTTTTATTTTTCGCTGCAGACAACAGCAAATTAAAGTTAGCATTTACTATCAGAAGAAAGTGCTTTAACATTAAGTCTGAGAATAAAAATGATATAATCAAAATCCGGATGTCCC
>DNUB01000169.1 GCA_003508605.1 Oscillospiraceae bacterium
TTTCAGTCAAGAATTAGTATTAGTATTTCCTGTTATGCCACCGTTTTATCTCCGCCGTCCTCGTCTGTCTGTTCAAGTGCCTTTAACATTGCGTTTCTTGCTCTGCTGCCCAGCTGATTTGTCCTTTGGCTCATCACCTCTTCGGCAGTGATAAGGTCCACATATTTCAGCCTGACGCAGGTTTTTTTAAAGGGAAAATGCTTTTTAATCAGCTCGGTGTTTTCCAAAACCGCCACCAATACAGGCACTTCCGCCTGCTTGGCTATTCTGAACACCATATTATGAAAGGGCAGCAGCCTGCCCGTTCTGCTGCAGGTTCCTTCGGGATAAACTCCGAAGGAGCAGACGCCCTTTTTCATAAGAGCCGCCGCATGGTCAATACTCTCCTTGGCGTTTTTGGGATTTTCCCTGTCAATGGGCGTAAAGCAGCAGCGTCTTATCAGTCTGCCGAAAAAGGGAATGCGGAAGTTTTCGGGCTTGGATATAAACGCCATGTCCGTATAGTGACGAAGCGTAATCCAGCTTGCTATGGGATCGAAATTCGAGCGGTGGTTGGTCACAAGCAGAAACTGTCCCTCCTTGGGAATAAGCTCCTCTCCGCTTACCTCGATTTTTATTCTTGCGGCAATGAATATCAGAACGGTAAAATAATACAGCAAAAAGCGGTAAAACCTGCTGTTTGTGTCATAAAGCCTGCCGATGTCGACAAACAGCCCGCTGAGGGTAAGCACCGCCCACATAAATAAGGCGGAGGCCGCAAAGCCCGTTAAAAAGCCCAATATAAATTGTACCGGAAATTGTAATATTTTCATGCTTTTATTGTTCTCCTATTACGCCTCGGCACCGCCGAAAAGCTTCATTGTCAGCACGGCGGCTCCCAGCACCAACAAAACTATGCCCGTTGCACGGTTAAGGACGGCGGGGCTTGCCTTATTGGCAAACCGTGCCGCAATTCTCGCCCATAAAAGCGTTGACAAAACGCAGATTACAAGACTCCACAGATCGGGCGGTCCCGAAATTGCAAAGTGGCCCAATGCGCCTGTGAGAGCGGTAAAGGTCATAATGAAAACGCTGGTGCCCACGGCGGTTTTAAGCTCGTAGCCCAAAACCGAGGTAAGGATAAGCAGCATCATCATACCGCCCCCCGCACCGATAAAGCCGCAGATAAAGCCGATCATGGCGCCGCATATTACAGACTGTACAAAACGCTTTTTCGGATCGGCGGAAACCATTTTTTCCTTGGTGGTCATTACGGGCTTGACTATAAATTTCAGTCCCAATATCATAGTCATAAATACCGAAAAACCTCCCATGGCCGTACCGGGCAGCAGGCTTGACACATAGCTGCCCGCAACGGTGAACAGCAGCACGGCGATCATCATAACGACACCGTTTTTTATGTCAAGATTTTTGTTTTTTCCGTAGGTATATGCGCTTATACCGCTGGCAAGCACATCGCTGGCAAGAGCGATTCCCACGGCCTCATATGGCTCGATATTCAGAAAAGTGATAAGAAGCGGACTTATGACCGCCGCCGCGCTCATGCCCGCAAAGCCTGTGCCTAATCCCGCACCTATTCCCGCTATAAAGCAGATAATAAATTTGTACACGTCACGCTGTTCCTTTCGTCTGCTCTCCTAACCTTTTCCCTATTCTGTTTTGCGGCTGCCGCCGTATCGTCATCTCATTTTTTTGATATCGTTTGCGTCATAAACCACCTGAGCGTAGATAGCCGCAACCACCTGATACAGCTCGGGCGGCACATGCTCTCCCGCACTCAGCATAACAAGCAGTGCGGCCGCACTGTCGTCACGGTAAATGGGCACTCCGTTTTCGTCTGCTATATTTAAGATTTTTTTCGCCAGCTCGCCCATGCCCGAAGCCACCACAATAGGTGCGTAATTTAAGTCGGGGTTATATTTAAGGGCGGCCGCCGCAGTTTTCCCGAAGGTCTTATGCTTTGACATCGAAGCTCCTCCTGTTATCCTTTATTCTCGGAAACGTTTCCGCCAGCGAATGGGGCTTTATCAGAATCCCCGTTTTAAAATTCTGCACATTGTAGCCTACGCCTGCGGCAATTTTGGTTATCTTGTCGGTAAGGGAGGAAACCCGATAGCGGTAGCTTTTGGGATAAAGCACGGACAGATTTAAGTCGCTGCCCTTGCTGTAAGCGTCTACCTCAAACCTTCCCACCGCCTCCACGTCAAAGGTGAGAAACAGGTGGAAGTGCTTCTGCTCCTCCTCTCCGCTCTTGTTTGACGAATTGTCGTTATCCACCCAAAGCTCGCCGAAGGCTCTTGTATCCTCCACCTGAAGGGGAATAATATAATGAGCCAGGGGCGTAAAAACTCCGGGAGCGTTCAGCATGCTCTGCAATAAGTTTGAAGCGTTAAAGTTATCTATGCCTCTTATTGCGGGATGATTGACATTTCTGTCTATAAAGGCGGTTAAGGCTTTCATGGTTTCCGACTCATAGCCCGTAAATTTCTGGGTGGGCATTTCCTGATTTTTAGCCATAATGCCCAAAATGTCCTCAAAGGCGTCGCAGAGCATTTGCCTTTCGGGTACGTCGGGGGTGTTCTCCAGCACCTTATTGAGAAAATTTACCATATCCGCCAGATTATCCGTACCTTCTATTACCGTATGCATAACATCGGCGGCGTCGGGTGCGTTTCTCGGGATAAGCAGTGACACGAGCCGATCTATAGCGTCTCTGCCCTTCATAACCCCGCTTTTGAAATTATTGACGATATAGTTTATCCTGTTTTCCGACAAAGCCACCAAGCGGCGGTATGCCGCCGAGTCAAAGCCGCTTTCCCCGCTGCGGTCGTCGGCGTTTTTACTCTCCCTCGCTCCCGACAGATCGGCCTTGATAAAAACAGGCTTTCCCTCTTGATTTAAAATCGGCTTTCCCATGCCGTCAAAAAGCTGCTGCCCCTCGCCGACGGCGGCAGTACGATTTTGATCGATAAGCACGGGCTGTCCGTTTCTGTCCGCAACAGGTCTGCCGCTGCTGTCAAAAATCGCCTGCCCCTTTTCCGAAAGGAGGCTTTGAGGAATAAATATCGGCTTTCCGTCCTGATTATAAACGGGCTGTCCGGAACCGTC
>DNUB01000260.1 GCA_003508605.1 Oscillospiraceae bacterium
ATGAATTTTGTTCCAAAATTCTGAAGGCTTCGCCTTCTCATTCGACGGTCGCCGAATGGCGGTTTCGCCGTGCGGGGTTTTGCTCTGCAATGCTTTTTCCCTTATTTTTTGTGGGGGTTAGCTTTTTTTAGTCCGTTTTGCTGTCATTAAAACTGTTGTGCCGGTGGAGTTTGGGCGGCTTTTGGAGTAAAGTTATTGCCCCGCATTAGGTAAATATTTTTTACCTTTGCATATCCCCCCAAAAATGGCAGAAAAAAAGAACCTGTAAAAGCAACAGGTTCTTTTTGCTGTAGGATTCAATGATCAATCGGCTTTTTTATCCCTGAGATCGGGATTGTATTTGGGGTTTGTTACGCTGTAGCCGGAGGGGGTGAAGGTGCTCTTCTTGTCGGAGGAAACGCCCGTTGTTCCGGTGGTTCCCTTAGACTCCTTTGCCCAATCGTCAAACTTGCCCATAACCTTGTCATATGTATCCTGACAAATCGAGGGAAGTCCGTTTTGTCCATACTTCTTGCTGAAAGCCTGACCTGCCTGTGCAAAGCCCTTCTTAACGGCGTCTCTGAGCATTTCCAGCTTGCTGTCGTCGTCGCCTGCCAAGGTGCGTGCAAAGTTGTAGATACGATCCGCCGTAGCGTCTGCGCTCCAATAATCGTCAATGGTGCCGTTCTGGATCTGATAAGCGTCCTTCATGATCGCATTGTAAGCTGCGCCGCCCTGCTTGCCTATGATATCCTTTACCATGGAGGTGAAGGCCTCGTTCTTCATAGCAACGCTTGACTTCGGCTTGCTTACCTTAACGCCCTTGTCCTTATCGGAAGCGTTTTCGGACTGCGTTTTTCCGCTGCGCTTAGTATAAGCGGGAGTAAAGGCAGCTTCATTTTTTTCCTCAAATTTGTCAACATGAGGTCTGTCTGCAGCAGTTGTATTATCCTTCTTTGCAGCCTGCTCTACAGAGCTTTTGGGTGTTGCCGCAGGCGTGGGAGTGTTAAGCTCTGCAATTCTGCCTACATTCATAATAAAATCCTCCTTTTTAAAGATTTTGATTATTCATCACTTATTATATCGGCATAGCTTTGTAAAAGTTTAGCCGATTTTGAATTTTTTCCCTGTTTTTTCCCTGTGATATTTATGTCTCGGAGATATGGAAAAAAGTTAAAAAACAAGCTCCCCAAATCGAGGAGCTTGTTTTGTTGATTATTTGAGTGCCTTATCTCTTAAAGGAAAATTACTTTCTCTTCTTGGAGATTACTACGGCAGCAGCAGCTGCTACAGCAGGGATAACTGCGAATACGATACCTGTAGGCTTGTTGTCACCCTTGTCGTTTCCGCCGTTGTTTGTGTTGCCTGCAACACCGCTGGTGGTTGCTTCAGCATCTGTTCCTTCGGTTTCTGTTCCATCAGCCACTAATGTTTCTTCGGGATCTGTTACATCAGGCTCTGTTCCTTCGGATCCTGTTCCTACGGGTTCATCGGTCTGCTTAACATTAACGGAAAGCTTATCCAATGTAACTGTCAATCCTTCGGGAGGAACGGAGTCATCGCCGTTCTTAACGCCGTCAAGAGTGGTGTTTATCATAAGGAAGAAGTTTTCGCTCTCAACAATTGCTTCGGGAGAAGTAAGAGTCAATACGTATTTTCCGTCCTTATCAATGGTAACAACGTCGCTTGTGCCCACGTCAGTCTCACTATCGCCCCAGATAGAGAAGGAAACGGGATCGGAGTTGTTGCTGCCCATCAGCTGAGCATTAAAGGCGTCGGTAACGCCGGAAACGGTGATTTCAGCCTTAATAACGGTTGCGCCGGTGAATGCCTTATAATCTGCAAAGACATATTCGCCCTGTGACCAAGGATGAACTATGTTAAGTCTTACCTTACCGTCTACATTGAGAACGGGAGCGTCATGCTTTTCGTTGCCGGAAATAGCAACTTCGGTAAATTCATCTACATCGGGAGCGGGACCTTCGGTTTCATCGGGAGCGGGAGCTTCGGTTTCGCTGGGTGTGGGATCACTGGGTACAGTTACTTCTCCATCGGCATAAACTGCCTTAAAGCCTGCGTCGTTTTCCATAGAAACTGAAACAAGAGTGAACATGCTGCTTGCTCCGTCTCCGGGATCACCTGCCTGAGCGCAAACGGAAATACCCTTAGCCTCGCTCAAATCCACATTTACGGTAACAGTAAAGGATTCGGCATCATCTGCAATTATGTATGCGTCTTCGGCAAACCAGCTCTGACCTTCGCATGCTGAACCGCCAAACTTCTTTTCTGTCCAGCCGTATTCGTCATTCGCACTTAAAGGACGAACGATTACGGTACCGTTAGCCCATTCGTGAGCAGCTGCCACGTCTATGGTGTAGGTTACCTTAAGTTCACCGTCATACAGCTTGTCATAATTCTCAAGAGTGCTCAAGCTATCATGATTAAATAGCTCTACCGGAGTAGACCAATCTTCGGGAGATTGAAGAGGTTCTTTGGCAAACGAACTTACAGCCATAGCCGAAACAGCCATAGCTCCGGCTACAACGCCGGTAAGAATTTTCTTAAAATTCATAAAATTTTTCCTCCATAATTAAAATTATAAGTATGTACACTTATTTAAACAAGTATACCATAACTCCCCACAAACTTCAACTGTTAAAAATTACTATATTTATAACGTTCCTATTGACGGATATGTAAAAACATTGTAATTTTTAACGGCTTGGCAATTTTTGCGGTACATTTAGGAAGTCTGCGGTTTTTCCGAAAAAGTTTCAGAGCGTCTCTGAAATACTATTCAGAAATCGGGCGGGATCGGCGGTAAAATATCCGCTATTCCTTGCCGATCTCCTCCGTTATCTCCGTCAGCTTTTCAAGAGAAAGCTGCCCGCACATGGTAACGATGCACCTTAAGGGCCATTCGGGATCCGCCTTGCCGAAAAGTCCCTCTCTCAGCTCCTCTCCGCCGATGCTGCAAACCCTGTCGATAAAGGCTTTTCCCTTGGGGTGAGTCTTTAATTCCCGAATCATGGTATGAACGGTCAGCGGCTTATGATATTCCCGGGCATTTACCCTTACCTCCGCCGAAAGAGGGCAGTTATCGCTGCTGCCGCCTGCAAGAACGGTAAAGCTGCCGCTGTCCGTTCTCCAGCAGTGAAGGACGTCGTCCCAGTAGGCAAAGGCTCGGCGGTCTAATTTCATTGTTACCTTTTCCGTCGCCCCCGCCTTGACAAGCACCTTCTTAAACGCCTTAAGCTCCTTTTCGGGGCGGGAAACCCGAGGATTGTTTTCTTTTACGTAAAGCTCCACTATCTCCTTTCCGTCAATCGAGCCGGTATTGGTTACGGAAACGGTTACCTGAAGCTCCTCGTTTTCCTCCATATCCGTTTTCGAAAGCTCTATGCCGTCATATCGGAAGGTGGTGTAGGAAAGACCGTAGCCGAAGGGGAACAGGGGGGATATCTTATGCTTTTCGTACCAGCGGTAGCCTACGTAAATGCCCTCGGCATAATTCACCGTGTTATTTTCGCCGGGGAAATTGGTGTAAGAGGGGTTGTTCTCCAAAAACTGAGGGAAGGTTTCCGCCAGCTTGCCGCAGGGATTGGCTTTTCCGTAAAGAATATCGGCAATCGCCTCTCCCGAGCCCTCTCCGCCCAAATAGGCTTCGAGAATTGCCTTTACCTTTCCCACAAAGGGCATAGCCACCGGTGCGCCGTTGCAGAGAACTACAATCGTTTCCGGCTGCTTGCGCACCACCTCGTCGATAAGCTTAAGCTGACTGTCGGGAATATTCATGTGTTTGCGGTCATAGCCCTCGCTTTCGTAGCTTTCGGGCAGTCCGCATATTATAACCGCCCTGTCGCATCCTCCCGCAACCCTTGCCGCCTCGGTAATAAGGCTGTAATCCTTGTCGTCGTCAAGGGAATAACCCCGGGCATATTCCGTTTCGCCGTATTTTGACATTTCGTCCAAGGGCTTTGTAACGTTTACGGCGTTTACGTTGGAGCTGCCGCCGCCCTGATATCTGGGTCTTACCGCCATTTCGCCGATTACCGCCGTTTTTCCTCCCTTTATGGGAAGGGCGTTTCCGTTGTTCTGCAGAAGAACCATACATTCCCTTGCAATCTCGGCGGCGATTCTGTGGTGCTTTTCATAGTCGCAGGGCTTTTCCGTTTTCTTTTCGTAAAGGGCGAACACCGCCTCCAAAAGCCTTGCCGCCGCTTTATCTATCTGTCTTTCCGTAAGCTTTCCCTTAAAGCTCCTGTCGCCTGCGGGCATGGCCGACCTTTCGCCCTTTACTGCCTTTGTAAGAGCCTTGTCGTTTACCTCGCCTGTGCCGGGCATTTCAAGCTCAAGTCCCGCATACAGAGCCTGAGCCCGATTATCCACTGCGCCCCAGTCGGACATTACGAAGCCCTTAAAGCCCCACTCGCTGCGCAAAATATCCGTAAGCAGCCATTTGCTTTGAGAGCAGAAATCGCCGTTTACCTTGTTGTATGCGCACATAACCGAGGTGGGTCTGGCTTTCTTGACGGGATATTCATAGCTTGCAAGGTATATTTCCCGCAAAGCCCTTTCGCCTATTTTCTCGTCTATCAAAAACCGTCTGCTTTCCTGACTGTTGCAGGCAAAGTGCTTTAACGCCGTACCCACTTTTTTTGACTGTATTCCCTCTATGACCCCCGCCGCAATATGTCCCGACAAAAGGGGATCCTCGGAAAAATATTCAAAGTTTCTGCCGCCTAAGGGGGAACGCTTTATGTTGTTTCCCGGTCCTAAAACTATCTGAACGTTCTGAGCCTGCGCTTCCTCGCCGATAGCCGCCCCCTGCTTTTTCGCAAGACCCTCGTCAAAGGAGCAGGCCAGCAGAGCCGCAGGCGGGAAGCAGGTGGCGGGAACGCTTTCCCCCCAGCCTAAGCCTATGCACTGCCTTAAGCCGTGAGGGCCGTCGGAAAGATTTATGGAGGGTATGCCGAGCTCGGGTATGCCCACCGTGCTCCACGCTCCCTTTCCCGAAAGGAGAGAAACCTTTTCCTCCAATGTCATCCGTGAAACAAGTTCTTTAATTTCAGCCTTTGTCATATTGTTTTCCTTTCAAGGTTTTCTTTTTGAATTTTTTGAAGCCTTTCATACCATGCCGAATTTATCGGCTTTTGACCCGGCGGCAAAATGCCGTCGTCAAAAAATCACACCGCTTCTATGGTAAGAACATAATATTTTGAAGCTCCCGGCAGGCAGGTCTGTATTTCGGGCTTATCCCTGAAATTTCCCGTGCAGTCGTCAAAATCGTCGCAGCCGCACCAAGGCTCTATGCATACGAATTTTGCCTTCATTCCCGCAGGAGTCCACACGCCTAAGGAGCTGAAGCCGTCCCAGCTTATCCTTATTCCCTTATTTTCCTTATTTAACAGACTTACGTTTTTTGAAGCGATATTTCGGAAATAAAGCACGTCGTTGTCGAAAAGAGAATAGGACAGGGGGCATTCATTGCTGTTTTTCATCAGCCATACTCCGCCGCCCGATTTAAAAAGCCTTGTCCTGTGGTCCAGAACGGGGCTGCACACCGTTTCCTTTTCCTGAAACACAAGGCGGTAGTCCTCAAAGCTCTCGCCGGGGAAGGCGGGACAGGCAAAGGCGGGGTGTGCGCCGATGCAGTACGGCATAGGCACGTCGGAGCGGTTGGCGGTTTCATAAAGTATTTCAAGCTTTGCTTCCGTTATGCGGTACCGCATGGTAAAGGAAAATCTGAAGGGGAACATTTTCAGCGTCTCGGAGCTTTCACAAAGGGTAAAAGCGGCGGTATCCGCAGAATTTAAGGGGCTGCCCTCACATTCAAATTCATGATCCCGTGCAAAGCCGTGCTTTGTCATAGAATACTCTATTCCGTCAATTATGGTTTTTCCGTTTTTCAGACCTCCCACGGCGGGAAACAGTACGGGCGAGGTCTTTCCCCAAAAGGCGGGATCTCCCTCCCACATACGCTCCCTTCCTCCCAGCACAAGCGACTTAAGCTCTGCGCCCCTGCTGTTTATGACCGCAGAGCTGTTCCCTGCCCTGATAACTTTTTCCATAATGCTTTCCTTTCATATACCTGCCTATGCTTTGCCGTAAAAGGATCGGCTTTTTGTGCCTGCTCTCTCAGTGCTTGGACGACCATTCCGCCAATTTATAGCGCAGAGCCATTTGCTCGGGCATTTCCTTTTTGGTATTTTCGTATGAGGGCAGCCTTTTCCAGGTTATCGTTTTATCGCTTTCCATATAGCTCTTCAAAAATTCCTCGGACATACGGTTTGTATTGATTTGAGCCATTCCGTCGTTGTCCGTTATGGGAGTGTTGGAGTTGTTTCCGGACAAGAAGGTGAAGCTTCCGTACCAAAGCATACTGTAAAGCCAGATAAAGCCGTCCTTCTCCATTTCCTCCAGCGCAGGAAGCCCGCCGCATTCGGTAAGGGCAAGCATTTTTCCCTCGGGAACCATTTTGCTGAGCTTGTTGTAGCTTGCAAGCTGAGAGCCGTGATCGTCCTCGCTTCCGTAATAGTCCATGCCCGCAATGTCGTAGGTATTGGCGTTTACGTTGTGTCTTTCGTCCTGTCCGTTCCATATCCAGATAAGGTTAGTAAGCTTGTGGTAATTCTCCAGCCGATCAAAAACCATAAGCCAAAGCTTCTGATAGTATTCGTGCAAAGGCTCGTCCCGGCTTGAGCCGCCCCACCAGAACCAGCTGCCCGACGCCTCGTGCAGAGGACGCCATAAAACGGGCACGTCCGCCGCCTCCAGCCTTTGAAGCTGTATTGCGATGGTATCTATATCGCAGATAATGACCTCGTACTCCGCCGTACCGGGAGTTACCGCCTTTTCTAAGGAGAACTCCTCTATTTCCTCGGTGTAAAAGGCCTTGCCCAAAGCGTCGTTGCCGATCTTTCTCGGAACCTGCCAGTGCCAGGTGAAGGTTACCAGTCCGCCCGATTCGGTATGCCACTTTATCGCCTCGTCTATCTGCTCGTTGTTGCCGTTTTTGAGATTGGAAAAGATCATATCGAAACCCTTGATTGCGGGAAGATCCTCGTTGGCTTTATAGTATACGTCGTCCTCGTAGCATTTTTTATCCATCATCTGCTGTCCTATAAGGGTCTTTTTTCCGTAGGTCTCCCGCAGAAAGTTAAACACCTCAAGGGTTTTCTTGTTAAGGTGCTGCGAAACGGGCTTTGAGGGATCTACCTCCCTGCCTTCAAGCTCCGCCTTTAATGCGTCGATATCGGTTTCGTACTTTAAGGCCACCTCCATGTCAACATTGCCGTTTTCGTCCACAGCCACCGGCTTGGATTTTGCAGAGCCGGAATCGCAGGCCGTAAAATTGGTGCAGATCACCGCCGCAGCAAGAAATGCCGCCGTTATTCTTTTAAGTAAAGCGTTCATAACCGTGTCCTTTCGTAAATCAAAGCATAATTTTTCAGAACATATTCTTTGTACATTATAACACATATTCACTTAAAATTTCAAGAGATTTTAGTAAAATGGTTCTACTCCGATCCGAAAATCGTAATGGGTTTTTTCACCTTGCGGTGGGGTGTTTTGTTTTTATAATTGCTTTGAGGGTTGGCTTTTTTACT
>DNUB01000079.1 GCA_003508605.1 Oscillospiraceae bacterium
CCCCACTGAAAGACTGAATGGAACCCGCCGCCTAAGAGGCGGGGGACATCGGATTTTGATTATAGCGTTAAAATCGGCGTCGGCTTGCCTGCCCTTTTTCCTTGAATCTAACCGTTTTGGCTCAAAAATCCGGCATTCACTTTATTTTCAAGCAAGCCTTGACGCAAACGCAAAAAACTCGGATTTTTCACGGAATTATGTAATATTGGCATAATTTCATAAAAGGATTTTGGGTTTTTTGGGTAATATACAAATTGTTTATAAATTAGTATTGTGATAGAATGTATATTAGGTAAATATGTAATTCGGGCAGCCATATGCATTAAGGCGGCACGGCGCAAGGACATCAGGCGGTTCTTGTGCGGCTCTGCCTTAACAAGACTGTGAAAATACGGTTCTGAAAATTACGGAGGAAAAAATGGCAATTACTATAAAGGACGTGGCGAAGGCCTCAAACGTTTCTGTGGCAACCGTTTCAAGAGTTCTGAACAAGCAGTCCAACGTATCCGACGAAACGGTGGAAAAGGTAACTAAGGTTATGGAGGAATTGGGCTACAATCCCAACTGCTTGGGCAGAGATCTGCGCAAGAGCGAAACAAAGCGCATTCTCGCAATAATCTCCGATCTGGGGCAGAGCTTTTATGCGGACGTGCTTAAAGGAATGGACGAGGCGGCTTTTACGCTGGGCTATGATATACTTATTGCCACCACTCATGACAATCCGGAGCATGAGATGCACCTGTTAAAAATGCTTATGTCCCATTCGGTGGACGGCGTTGTGCTGTTAGGCGTAAAACAGGAGTCCTCAACCATTTCAAAGCTTGCTGAAAACTATAACATCGCTCTCTGTCTTGAACGGCAGGAGGGCTCGAACGCTCTTACGGTTTCCATTGACAATGTTAAGGCGGGAAGAGACGCCGTTAATTACCTTATCGGAAAGGGACACAGAAGGGTAGGGCTTATTTCCACCGAAACCCGCAGCCAAAGCTCGGTTGACAGAGAAAAGGGCTACCGTCAGGCATTGGAGGAGCATAACATTCCCTTTGACGAAAAGCTGGTCTACTTCGGTACATATGAATCGGAATCGGGCACAAGCGGCTGCAAATATCTGCTTGAGCTTGACAATCCGCCTACGGCTATTTTTTCCATTTCGGATATGATAGCGATAGGAGCTATGAACTATGCAATATCAAAGGGCGTTAATATAGGCAAAGATCTGCTTTTCTTCGGCTTCGACAATATTGCCTACTCGCATATATTCGTCCCCCATTTATCCACGGTGGAGCAGCCCTGCTATATGCAGGGAAAGCTTGTCATTGAAAAGCTTGTAAGCAATATGAAAAGCGATATCCCCGACAAAAGCGTTTATCTGCTGCCTCACAGCCTGGTTTTGAGAGAGTCTACGGGGGATTGATTTAAAGCAGCACTGCGCCCCTTCTTGAGGACGTGCGGCAGACGGGTGCAGCCTTCATTAAAGCAAGAAATAAAGCAAGAAGTCTAAAACAGGAGATACAAATGAGCATTAAAACGCTGTTCTGCGACAAATGGCAGTTTTCAAAGCAGCCCTTCGGCACCTTTGAATATTCGGAGGGCTTCGATTGGAGAGATGTGGATATCCCTCACGACTATCTGATAGAAGATACAAAAAATCTGTACGAAACCTCCAACGGCTGGTACAGGAAAAAATTTACTTATCATAAAAAAGAAAATACCCTTACTTCAATTCGGTTTGAGGGAGTTTATCAGGACTGCGCCGTATTTGTAAACGGACGGACCGCAGGAGAATGGAAGTACGGCTATTCCACCTTTGAGTTTGACATAACGGAGCTGCTGAAGGAGGGAGAAAACCTTATTGCCGTAAGGATCAGCTATCAGTCCCCCAACTCCCGCTGGTATTCGGGAGCGGGCATTTACCGACGGGTATGGCTAAAGGAAACGCCCGAAAGTCATTTTCTTGCCGACGGAATTTACATAAGCACGGAGGAAAACACCGTAACCGTTTCCGCCGAAATTGCAAAAAAACAAGGGGAAAGCCTGTCTGTCAAGCATATTATACGGGATATGAACGGAAACTCCATAAAAGAGATATGCGCCCCCGCCTTCGCAGCAGACAAAAGCGTAATTCCGCAGGTCATTGTAAAGGAGGGGGAAAATTACGCAGCTTCTCTTCAAAAAACAGAGGTAAATTCGCCCGTAAAATGGGACTTGGAAAACCCTTACCTATACACCATGGTATCGCAGCTTATTAAGGACGGAAACGTTATCGAGGAGGAAAGCTGCAAATTCGGATTCAGATCGATCAGGTTTAACTGCGACAAGGGCTTTTTCCTGAACGGGAAAAGCATTAAGATCCACGGTTCCTGCGAGCATCATGATTTGGGTGCGCTGGGAGCGGCGCAAAACAGGGCGGCCGTTGTAATGCGTCTTAAAAAGCTGCGTGAAATGGGAATAAACGCAATCAGAACAAGCCACAATATGCCCTCGGCGGAGCTTATGGAGGCAGCTGACGAAATGGGCTTTCTTATCCTATCGGAAGGCTTTGATATGTGGGAAAGGGCAAAGACGGAGTACGACTATTCGAGATTTTTCCGAGAATGGGCGGAAAGAGACGTTGCTGCCTGGGTAAGGCGTGACAGAAACCACCCCTCGGTCATCGGCTGGAGCATAGGCAACGAAATTTACGATATGCATGCCGACGAAAGAGGACAGGAGATAAGCTCCATGCTTGCCTCCTTTGTAAGACAGCATGATACAAGGCATAACGGATATATTACCTGCGGTTCAAACTACCTTGAATGGGAAAATGCGCAGAAATGCGCCGACTTATTTAAGCTGGCGGGATATAATTACGGTGAAAGGCTGTATAAGGAGCATCACAAAAAGCACCCCGACTGGATGATCTACGGCAGCGAAACCGCTTCGGTGGTGCAAAGCAGGGGCGTGTACCATTTCCCTCTTAATCACCCCGTTCTTGCCGACGACGACAAGCAGTGCTCCTCGCTGGGCAACAGTACGACGGGCTGGGCAGCTCCCAATACGGAGGCCTGCATAATTGCCGACAGGGATAACGAATTTTGCGCAGGGCAGTTTATATGGAGCGGCTTTGATTATATAGGCGAATCCACTCCCTATGATACGAAAAACAGCTACTTCGGACAGATAGACACTGCGGGCTTCAGAAAGGACAGCTCCTATATTTTCCAATCGGCATGGACCGACTGCGAAAAAGCACCCTTTGTACATATTTTCCCTTATTGGGATTTTTCCGAGGGGCAGGAAATCGATGTGCGCATCGCCACAAATCTGCCCTGCGCCCAGCTGTTTTTAAACGGCCGATCCTTGGGAAAACAGCATATCGACCATAAGCATGGCGCCGCTCTCACCGCCGATTATCTGATTCCCTATGAAAGGGGAGAATTAACCGCCGTCGGATATGACGAAAACGGCATTGAGCGGGCAAGAGAGACTGTCCGTTCCTTCGGCGATACAGCAAGTCTAAAGCTTACCGCCGACAAAACGGCTCTTAATGCCGACGGAGAAGATCTGATCTTTCTCGATATCACCGCCCTTGACGATAAGGGCAGCTTCGTTGCCAATGCCAACAACCGTGTTTTTGTAAAGGTTAGCGGCGCAGGACGGCTGATAGGTCTTGACAACGGCGACAGCACCGATTTCGAGCAGTACAAGGGCACTTCAAGACGCCTGTTTAACGGCAGGCTTGCGGCGATTATCGGGGCTAAGGACTATGAGGGGGATATTGAGGTTCTGGTAAGCTCCCCCGCCCTGCCCACGGAAAAAATCACCCTAAAGGCAATAGCCTGCGGCGAGGTAAGGGGACTTTCATGCATAACGGAAAATACCGAAAGAGAAATTGACAGCAGGGGTCAAGGGGAGGAAATTCCCGTAAGAAAAATCGAATTTTCCGCTCCGTCTCTTAAGTTTACTCCCGAACAAAGGGAAATCGCCGTAACAACGCTGATTTTGCCCGAAAATGCCACATACGCAGACGAGATCGAATACAGAATCACCAACGAAACAGGCATAAAGTCCAATTTAGCGGAAATAATCGGTATTTCCGAAAACAAAATCCTCATAAGGGCAAAGGGCGACGGACGGTTTTATTTAAGAGGTCTTTGTAAAAACGGAACTGACTGTTATCGGGTTCTGTCTGCAATTCAAATGGATATCGGCGGCTTGGGAGCTGCGGTTTTCGACCCCTATGGCTTTGTGCAGGGCGGACTTTACACCTGCGGCGATAAGGCGGGGAACGGCATCGAGAGAGGTGCCGGCTTCGAGGGCGAAAACGCCTGGGTGGGCTTTGAAAATGTGGATTTCGGCAAGTACGGCAGCGATACGGTCACCGTACCCGTTTACGCCAACTGCACCACCCCCGTTAACATAAGGTTTTATGACGGAAAGCCCGGAGAAGGGGGAGAGCTTATAGGGGATTTCACCTATCATGAGCCGCCTCAGTGGCTTACCTACAAGCCAAATACCTTTAAGCTTTCAAAAAGGCTCAAGGGCGTTCACACCTTTGTTATAATGTCCTCGGACAGGTATCACATCAAGGGCTTTGAGTTTGAAAGACCCGACGCCGAATATTCCCTTCATTTTGCGGCGGAATGCGAAAAAATTTACGGCGACAGCTTTAAGACCGAAGCCGAAAAGGTAATCGGGATAGGCAACAACGTGGTGCTGGATTTCGGCGAATTTGATTTTGCGGAGCCGCCCTCCGCCATTGTTATAAAGGGAAAATCCGCCCTGCCCCTTAACAGCATTCATATTAACTTTAAGGGAGAGGAAAGCAGACGGATAACCGCCGAATTTGAGGGCTGCGGGGAATACTTCGAAAGGCGGTTTAAGGTCGAGGGTATCAGAGGCAAGGGTAATTTGTCCTTTACTTTTCTGCCGGGAAGCAATTTCGATTTTTGGAGCTTTGAATTTAAGAAATGATAACAGCGGAATACAGAGAATTAGCCGAAAGAGAAATCGGGCTTGATTTATTTAAACACTTTATACGGCATCAGGCTGTGGGGGACTGTTACAGAAAAGCAGAGGGCAGATGGGTGATTGTGTCCGATCCCTTCATAGACGACTGGACAAGGGAGGACTATATTACACTTGTAAAATGTCTTAAAAATACGGTCAAAACAGGGGGCTTTGTTTTCGGAGCGTTTGCGGAAGGAAAGCTTAAGGGCTTTGCTTCTCTTGAAAAGGGCTTTTTCGGCGGCGAGAATAAATATTTGGATTTATCGAGCATTCATGTTTCCGAGGATCTGAGGGGCTGCGGTATAGGGAAAAGGCTTTTTTCCATGGCAAAGAAGCGGGCAAAGGAAATGGGGGCAAGAAAGCTGTACATTTCCGCACATTCGGCAGTGGAAAGCCAAAGGTTTTATCAGGCAATGGGCTGTGCGGAGGCAAAGGAATATAACGCCGCCCATACCGAAAAGGAGCCCTTTGACTGTCAGCTGGAATGTGAGCTGTAATGCTTCAAGTATGTTTTGAAAAATGTTATTTATGGAGTAATTATGGAGCTTTTACAATTTTTTAAAAGTATTATCGACGGGGATAAAGCCCCTGTGGTGATCTGCAATCTGCAGCACGAAATAATTTATATGAATCCCGCCGCAAAAACACAGTATGCAGAGCGTGGGGAGCTTGTGGGAAAAAGTCTTTTGAACTGCCACAACGAAAGGTCAAATGAAATGATAAAAAAGGTTGTGGATTGGTTTAAGGAAAGCAAAGAGCACAATATAATCCACACCTTTTACAACAAAAAACAGAATAAGGACGTTTATATGGCGGCTTTGCGCAGCGAGGACGGAAGCCTTATCGGTTATTATGAAAAGCACGAATACAGAAATGCGGAAACGATGAGGTTTTACGATTTTACGTAATAAAGCCGATTGTTCAGTCTTGGCTAATAATATTCAGGAACGAAAGGAAGCCTAAAATGCATAAAATCAAGAGACAAATCAAAATAATGAAAAAAGAAAAACAAAATCCCCTTTTATGGCTTGCTCCCATAATATTTCTAATAATCGGAGCGGGACTTATTCCCTTAAACCTGTTTGTGTTTTCAATGCCCGAGTGGATCACGGTGCTGTTTGCCGCATTTATACTTGCCGCTTTGGTAATAATGTGGCTTAAGCTTAAAAGAAAGCTGCATATAAAGATAATTATTTCGGTTTTTTCTCTTTTGGGTATAGCGGTCACCCTTTTCGGAAGCCTGTGCAATCCTTATTGGAATAGCATAATGTTTAAAAGCGACGACAGCCTTTATTACTGCAGGGACTATGACAGCGAGCTTACCTATTCTCAGGCAAAAGCCGATTTGGATTATGCCTTTAAATATCTGAAAAAGCTGCACCCGTTTTTTTACAAAAGCACTCCCGAGGAGATTCAAAAACGCTATGACAGTGTGGTCTCCGAGCTTAAAGGTGCGGATAAAATCACCGTAAACCGTCTTGCAGAGCAGATTCAGAGTATATTCTCTTTATTGGGCGACGCTCACACAAGCCTTTTTCTTAACTATACCGACCCAAGATATATGAAGTATATAGGAACCCACAAGAAGGCGGGGGATATTTTGATCGGAATAAACGGAAACAGCCTTGAAAGCCTTCTTGATACAGATTCTCCCTGTCATAACAAGGTAAGCTATGAGGTTAAGTCATGGGGAATAATTCAGCTTAAAAATTATATGAATACCTTGGAGGGGCTGAATTATTTGGGTATACCCACGGATAAAGGGATCACCTATAATTATCAGTCAAAAAACGGTGAAAAAACCGACGTGTACGTTACCGAATCCGATTTTCTCACCTATGACGAATATGTTAAGTTTAACGGCATATCGGATACGCAGGACGATACTCAGGAAGAGTCCTTTGTAAGCTACAGCATAGACAGGGACAAAAGCACCGCCGTTCTGACCCTGACAGAATGTAATTATAACAAAGAATACATAGATACCTTAAACGCAATGTTCAAGGAGATCAAAGCTCAGGGAATAAAAAACATTGCGGTGGATCTGAGAGATAACGGCGGCGGAAATTCTCTTGTCGCCAACGAGTTCTTCAGGTATCTGGATATAGACAGCTTTAAGGAAGGCAGCCTGAATTGGCGGCTGGGATGCTTTATGATAGAAAGCCCCAAAATCGTCACCGAAAACAAAAGATACGAGGAGCTGCTGTTTAAGGGAAAGCTTTACCTGCTCACCTCAAATAACAGCTTCAGCTCGGCAATGCTTTTTGCGCAGTTTGTAAAGGACAACGGTCTGGGCACGATAATAGGGGAAGCTCCCGGCAACGATCCCAACGGCTGCGGAGATATTTCCGTTTTCAGGCTGCCCAATTCGGGAGCGACAATACAAATCTCCACCAAGGAATTTAAGCGCATAGACGGCAAGGTCGGACTGATCGAGCCGGATATCCCCTGCGAAAAGGATAACGCCCTCGACTGCTTCTTTAAGGAATGCGAGGAACAATAACGGTAAATTTGGTTTTATGCTTTTAGAGCGTGTTCACATAAAGCTCAATACGCATCTTTTCGGCAAATTTTGCCGCCCGCTGCGTTAAAATTTTTTGAAATATGATAATATTCCTGCAAAATTTCCCTTG
>DNUB01000097.1 GCA_003508605.1 Oscillospiraceae bacterium
TACTTTCAGTCAAGAATTAGTATTTGCTTGTCAGCTTGCCGTCTCTTTCAAAATAATGCAAAACTCCGTTGCAGAAAACGGCTATCATATCTTTATTGCCGCTTACTCCGAACACGGTGCAGTATATTTTTTCACCCTCCCGCTCGTCAATCTCGATATTCGTTTCCAGCGTTAAAACCGTGTCGGAGTCCATAGTACCGTTTACGGGTCTGTATGTGTTTGCTTTATAAACGAACGATCTGTACTTCGGATCGTTGACAATATTGTCCTCGTTCCAGCTTAAAATTTCATAGGTGTCGTGCCGGAACACGCCGTTGCTTAAATTGCGGCAGTAGCTTTCTATCTTCTGCGCCCTGTCCTCTATTTTACCTTTTGCATTGATATTCAGCCTGTATTCCGAAGGGGGCAGGGGATTTTTGCTGTAGCTTATCCATGCCTCGTATTTCCCGTCGGAATAGGGCGTTTTATTCTTAACCACATAAACGGGCTTTCCGTTTTCCTCGCTGCAGATCAGACCGAATTTGTTCATAAGCGCATAATATACGGAATAATCCTTGCTTTCCTCCACCAATACTCCCGAATCCGAATACCACATGTTGTCGTCAAGGAGAAGGGATAAGCGGTAAATACTGTCGCCTACGGTAAGATATGCGGGTCTTTCGGCTCTGTAAAGCCAAATCTTATCTTCATATATAACTGCCGCACAGTCCTCCATGCCCTTAACCTCATAGACCGAGCCGTAAAATTCCTTGGGCTCTCCGTCGTCGTAGCTTTGAAAGACCACCGCCTGATGTAAGGGATCGGCTATTACAACGGTATTTTCATCAAAGCCTAAAGAGGAATAATCCTCCTTTTCGGGATCGACATATCTGTAAATCATACCGTCATAGATAAAAAATTCCGAAAAACCTATGGGAAGCTGGCGTATTTCTATTATTCCGTTGTCGTTTTCCACAAAGTGCATATTATTCCAAACGGATTCCATAATATCCGATACCCGTATCTCGCCGCCCGCCGTCTTTTCGTTTTCGGTATCCTGCACACCCTGAGTTTGGGAAGGCAAAAGGGCTTCGCTTGAAAAAGCCGAATACCAGCTGTCGTCCTTTTTGTCATTTTCGGTGCTTTCATCAGCCGTACCCGTGACGGGAAGAGACATATCGGGTATACGGGAGCTTCCCGCTCCCACTAAGTCAATATCGATCCTTTTGCGGTCAAACACGCCGTTAAAGGCAAGGACGCAGACAATAACCACAATTATTGCAAGACTCGGAAAAGCTATTCCCGAAATAAATCTTACAGGAGAGCTTATTTTATATTTTTCCTTTTTAAAAGATCCGTTTTGAGCCATATACTCGTCTCTTCTTTTAAGAAGGCTTTCTATCATTTCACGGTCACTCTTCATATTCAAAGCCCTCCTTTTCCAGCTGAGCCTTTAATGCCTGTTTTGCTCGGTATATCAGCATTTCGATCTGTCTTTTTGTTTTCTGCATTATTTCCGCCGCTTCGCCGTTGTCAAGCTCCTCGAAAAAGGTCAGGTGAAGAACCTGCCGATACTGTTCGGGAAGCTTATCCATAGCCCTGTGTACGGCAAGCATATTTTCGTCCCGTATAATTCCCCGCTCAAAGCCCGCCTGCTCCAAAGCGGCTTTTTCAAGCTCCTCTTCGGAGACCCGGGTATGCTTCGAGCTTTTACGCAAATAGTCCAGCGCAGTGTTTTTCCCTATGGTATAAAGCCAGGTTTTGAAGGAAGCGGATCTGTTAAAACGGGGCTTTTTGACCATTATCTTAAAAAACGTGTCCTCGGTAAGCTCCTCGGCGGTATAAATATTCTTAACATAGCCGTTAAGAAAGAATATAAGTCCTTCCCGATATTCCCGCACGATATCGGCTATTCCTTCGTCGTCGCCTTCCAGATAACGCAGATAATTCTTTGCGCCTGTATCCATAATTCCTCCGTCTGAAAAGAATAGTGGGTATAGGTTGGCAGGTCAGAAAACAGGGAACGGTGCAGTCCTGTCAATCTATTAAACGAATGTGGCATTAAAATCTCACAGCTGAGAAAAGAATCCCCTTGCGTCAGTCCTCATAATAGAAAAGCTCGCCGTTTTCTATATTAAACAAAACAAAATCCGTATAAAGGGTATTTCCGTAATAATCGTTGATTTCAAAGGCGTAATAATAATCTCCGTCGTAAAGATAGTCTATTCCTATTTCGCCGCTGCCGGTATAAACATATTCGTCGCCGTAATAATCGGTGATATATTCAAATGTGTTCGCATCGTAGGCGTAATAGCAGGGCTGTATCTTATCGCCTCTCCTAAGCCGATATACCTCTCTTGCCGCACTGCCGTTTTCGTCAATGCCCTCCCAGGTGCCGAGAATGTCGGTGGAGAGGGTTTCGTAATAATCGCCCTTAAGTCGGTAGGTCTGCCTGATTTTAAGATTTGTATATTCGCCGTTAAGGTAAATCGGGGAGGTGTAGATATTGCAGTAGGTCACATTGTCTATATCCTCGCTGCCTATAAGGAAAACGCAGAGAGGCTGCCCGTCGGGAAGGGCGAACCAGCCGCCGTCAAAGCTGTCCCGGCACTGTCCCGACTGCCAATCCATATCCACATAGTCGTCTGTGCCTAAATCCAGCATATATTCCCTGCCGTCCTCCTCGTCATAGTAGCTCATCATAATGTTGCAGTATACCGACTCGAGAACCTCAAGGCTGTTCCCCGTAAGCTTAAAGGTATAGCAGCCCTCGCCGTCAAGGTGCGGCTTCACCGCATATTCCAATGCGCTGTGATTTTCATCAAAGTTAAGGTTGTTTTCCTGTTCATTGTCCCAATAGCCGAAATTCCCCGTTAAGCCCGAATCGCTCCAGAATCCCGAGGAAAGCCAATCGCCTATATAGTCCAAAAGGCTGCCTCCGTTGCTGCTGCTGTATGCGCATTTATCCACAACGTTAAGATAGTAGGGACTGATACAGATATCCTTGAATATTTTAAGCTCCATGCTGCCCTGAACGCTTAAGGGGTAATAAATGCTTAATCCGCCCGCTCTTGAATGGTATGCGCCGTTTTTCATATAAACCACGCAGTCCTTAAGAGAAGCAAGAGCGTCCTCCGCCTTTGCCGCAGCGGAAGCGAAGCCCCTTATCAAATCCGCCAAATCCACCATATTGGTGTAGCCCTCGGTTCGGTTGTTGCCGCCGAAGTTAAGGGCGTTTTTCGCCGCCTTGATAAAATCCGTTGCGTCCTTTTCGCAGTGTGCGTTGATATCCTTTGCAAAGCTGTGGAAATCATAAAGGAAAGCGTCGACCTTTGATAAATCTATAACGGACATGGTAGCGTCGTTCTGCTCTCCCGTTTTAATGCAGTAATCATAATAACCGTCGCATATGTACCTTCCAAGCTCCGCACCGTTTGAGGCTCCTCCGTTTATGCCCCTTGAAAACGCTTCGTAATCCCAGCCGTAGCCGGATTCGAGGTTTTGGGACAAAACCGAATATTTCCCGTAGGGCGCAAATACGTTTACAACCTCCACTGTTGCCATTAAGCAGGCGTCGCAGCCGACAATCTCGAATTTGTGGGGTATTTTGTCAAAGGCTGCCGCAAGTGCCTCGTCAATTTCTCTTAAAGAAAGGGAATCGCCGTCAAAGTTTTCGTCAAAGCAAACTCCGCTTATGCTTCCGCCGCCGTGATTCCACAAATCCAGAACCATAAACTCAGACGGATAGTTTTCCGCTCCCCACTGCACAAAATCGGACAATGTGGCGGAAAGCCCCATATTGGTGGATTTCCCGCTGTACAGCTCCTCAATGCCGCCGCCGCTTATAAGAAAACGCTGCTTTGTGTTCGCTCTGCATATATTGTTCTGCCATTCCTTTGTGCCGTCGGTTTCCACCACAAACCTTAAGTTTCCGCATTGAGCCGTGGCGTCTATCATTTCTCCCAGGTCCTCGGTAGCGGAAGCCTGTCCGCTTTCAAGATCCGTGCCGCACATATATACGAAAACCGTCCAAACGCCCTTGTCTCCCGTGCTTTGCTCGTTCTTTTTTCCCAGTCTGGAAACAATCAGGCTGTCGTCCTTAGCCAAGGATAAAACGGTTCCTCTGCTGCCGTCAAAAAAAACGTCCGATCCGGAGGATGGGTCGTTGGGAACGGAATTTGTCTGTGCGGGATTTTCGGGCTTTGGAGAAACGGTGCCGTCGGTTTTTTGCGGACCGCCCGACTGCAGCCCCTCTGTCTGCAGAATATCCCGAAGATCCACCGTGACGCACCCGCAAAGCGAAACGCACAGTGCAGCCGCAAGAGCGGCAAGCTTTACTGCAATTTTTTTCATAGCCTGTATCCTTTCTTAAGGCAACACCGCACAATT
>DNUB01000257.1:0-168 GCA_003508605.1 Oscillospiraceae bacterium
CTTGTCGAAAAACAAACAGTTCTTGGGTTTTTCGACAAGCTGAGGGGACTGTAATTTTTACAGTCCCCTTTAAAATATTGAAAAAGCCTAAAATAAGATTTTTTGGAAGGAAAAAGGTCTTAAAAAACATCAGACTTTTTCAAATTGTGATAAATAGCCTTAAAAGGA
>DNUB01000257.1:428-4414 GCA_003508605.1 Oscillospiraceae bacterium
GATAAATAGCCTTAAAAGGAAAAAACGAAAGCGTTTCCACAAATCAAGCTTCGGACTTCCGATCAGCTATTGTTCAAAAGGCGTTTCATTTCCCTGTGCTCGGGCATTATCCTGTCTAAAACCGCATAAAATTTTGCCGAATGATTTTGCTGCACAAAATGCGCCAGCTCATGACAAATAACATACTCGATGCAGGAAGGCGGCTTTTGTATCAGTGCGCAGCTTAAGCTTATCCTTTCCCTTGCGGGAGTGCAGCTTCCCCAGCGGCTGCTCATGGACTTTACCGATATTTTGGGATATGGAATCGCATAGCCCGCACCTTGAAATCTTTTATATGCCTTATCCAAAAATTCGGGAAAAAGCTCTTTGCCCGTCTTTTTTTCCCAGCAAACCGTTGCTTCCTTTATAAGCTTTTCCCGTTCGGATTCGCTTAGCTCCGAAGCGGAATAAGGGAGACAGATGGTCAGAACATTGCCGGAAAGCTGTGCGTATGCTTTTTCTCCTTCCCTTACCTCCCTTTCGATTTTTCGACCCAAAAAAAGCTGTCGAAGGTCTTTTGACTGCTTATTAGCAATACGCATTCGGTGCTTTAAAATAAAATCCATATGGGATTTGACAAATTCGTCGGCTTTTTCATTTGTTATATGTCTTGGTATTGAAACATATACGCTGCCGTCACTCTTGATCCTCAGATTAAGATTTTTTACCGATTTTCTTTCAAGACAATAAGATATTTCCGCTTTTTCGGCTGTAACGGTACGAATCAAAATAACCTCCTCAATTCAAAAAGACCTAAGAATATCCTCTTTTTTAAAGGAATCCTAAGTCTTTTTAGGTAAATTGTAACCGATTATATCGCTCTCCAATTAACTCTTGCCACATTACTTGACGCAAATAAAAACCTCTGCGTCAAAAATGCTCTCAATATGGCATATTACTGTGCTTTTTTGTTTTTTTATTTGCTCCTGCACCCTGCGGCAATCTTTAATAGCGGGAGCAATATTAAGTAAAAATAAAAACCGCAGGATTATTTGACAAATTTCAAGGATTTCGAGACAGAATGCGGAAAAATGAAAAACCGGTAAACCAAACAGATTTAACGCCTCAGACGGCAAACCCTGCCGAAAATATATGCGCCGGGCTTTATATGATCACATCTGATTATTTTTTATTATCTTTTCGGTTTTATTGTTTTTTGATTTTCAGTTTACCCGACTTATGAACCTGCTTTTTGATTTTGTCCTTTTTATCCTTCTTTTAATCCTCGCTTTTTTTTTCGTCGCCCTGTTGAGAATGATCGTGTCGAGGATTAGCGGCTACGAACTCAATGGCACTGAGAACGGCTATATGAATATCCACGCCGTTTTGCTTTTCCTTCAGCGAATTAAGCTTTGAAAAAAGCTTGCCCTTATCGGTGCTCACATATTTGGGCGGCAGCTTGTTTAAAGCCATGGCGCGAATATCGTCAAGGCACTTTTCGCAGGTGCAGCATTTGACTGTGGGAAGAATTTCGTCCATTTTCTGCTCGACAAATCTTTCCATTACATTTACAATAGGCATTCGGAACCCCTTTCAGCGGTATGAACAATTGAGCCGATACAGTGCAAAAATTTTTCACAAAGATACTTAATTGTTGTTTATTTTAGGGCATCTTCAAAAACCGACGGAAACAAAAAAACGAACGGGGTGCGGCGGCTGCGGGCAAAGCCGACGAAGCAAGACTGTATGTCTTGCCGGGGGTTTGACGCAGCAGACGGTGCGCTCCGCACGTTTTTGCTCAAACACGGTTTTTAAGGATACCCTTTCAGTTACTTTATAATTATACACATATTGCCGCCTTTTGTCAAATAAAAATATCATTGGGCAATAAAAATTTCGGTTACTCTTTTGTGCATTTTTTTGGTTCTTATTCTTCCCCCGCTTTAAAATTATAGATGGGCTTGATTATTTTTTTGATCTCCGCCGTATCGCCGATATTGCTTACAATATCCTCCATTCCCTTGTACGCCATAGGGCATTCGTCAAGAGTATCCTTTCCCACCGACGTGGTGTAGATCCCTTCCATCTGCTTTTTAAATTCGGACAGGGTAAAGCTTTGCTTAGCCGCTCCTCTGCTCATAAGCCTTCCTGCCCCGTGAGGAGCGGAGCAGTTCCAATCTGCGTTTCCCTTCCCGGTACAAATTAAGGATCCGTCACGCATATTGATTGGTATAAGCAAGGTTTCACCCTTTTCCGCCGACACCGCCCCTTTTCTTAGAATCATTTTTTCCGTGTCGATGTAGTTGTGGATGGTGGTGAACCGTTCTTCAACGCTCAGCTTCATTCCTTTTATAATCTCGTCGGTCATGGCCTGTCTGTTTAATTCCGCAAACCTCTGTACTATCTTCATATCATGAATGTATTGGTCAAAAAGCTCGCCCTCCACATAAGCCAGCTGCTTGGGAATCGATGTGGTTTTGGTATTTTTCAGCGTCTTTATGCTCTTTTGAATGGATTTTTCCTTGCCCTCGGCCTTAAGCCTTGCAATAAGCCGGTCTATATCCATTTTTGACGCTCCGTTAAGTGCCGCATAGCCCTCGTTCTGATAATAGTTGGCTACCTCCAGACCTAAATGGCGGCTGCCCGAATGAACCACTATGTAAATGTTCCCTTCGTCGTCCCTGTCCGCCTCGATAAAATGGTTTCCTCCGCCCAGGGTACCCAGGCTTTTTTCGGCTCTGAAAGGGTTAATATGCTTGTAGCAGTATAATTCCTCCAAAGGGATACTGTCAAAATAGCGATGAGTCTTTTCCCGTATATTAAAGCCCGAGGGGATTTTTTCATAAATTAGCCGGTCCAGCTTTTGCAGCTCAATATGGGTTTCCCTGATTCGCACCGTTTCCATACCGCAGCCTATGTCTACCCCCACAAGGTTGGGTACTGTCTTGTCCCTTACCGTCATAGTCGTACCGACAGTACAGCCTGCACCTGCATGAATATCGGGCATCAGCCTGATTCTGCTGCCTGCTGTAAATTCCTGATTCAACAGCAGCATTACCTGGGAAATGGACGCCTGGTCTACAATGTCGGTAAAAATTTTTGCATTGTTGTATTTTCCGTTTAGCTCTAACATATATTTTCCTTTCTCAAATTTGGTCTTTGCGCTCCCGACAGCTTGTACACACCTTGCAAATCAGAATATCCGCATCCACGGCGACGGATACTGATTTTTTATTAAATGAAGGACAGCACTGCGAATTTATGAAAAATCCGGGGCGTAAGTCCCTCAAAGCTTCAGCGGGAGCCGTATTCCCCACCGAAGACTGAATGAAACCCGCCACCCTAATGGAGGCTGTGCCTTTTGCCTGCAGCAAAGGGCGGGCGACATTGGGATTTTGATTATAGCACTTTTAAAAGGGAAAATCAAGTAAAAGGGAAAATCGGTTCTGCTTCGGAATCCG
Organism: Oscillospiraceae bacterium; assembly: GCA_003508605.1. Classification (GTDB taxonomy): domain Bacteria; phylum Bacillota; class Clostridia; order Oscillospirales; family Ruminococcaceae; genus Ruminiclostridium_E. Next base: position 3,869 of record DNUB01000257.1, read on the forward strand.
TGCTGTTAATAAACGTGGTTCACATATATTGACAACACAGATTTCAGAGTAGAACCATTTCCACGGTTCAACTTCTAAAATAGTAAAAAGATAAAATAAAAAGACCACCAAAACAGAACAGCAGCTCAAAAGCATAATGCGCAATTCACCAAGACCAGCCCCAAAAAAGAGCCGCCACCCCCACAACAGTTTTAATCACCGCACCAACGGACACAAAAAAGCAGAATAAACATTCCAAGAAAAAAACACCCCCTCAATCACCACGTCCAAAGCGGGGAAAGGGGATAAAGAAAAGGTTCTTAGGGTGAAACCTAAAGGGTTCACAAGGAGGTGAAAGTGTTTGCTCCAAAACGGCGGATCGTACGCTGCCCAAAAGCAAACACAAGTGAGGGGAAAAATCTCCATTTGACAAATTAGTAGCCCTCCCTCACTTACACAATATTTCCCAAGCCGCCCCAAAACCCACTCGCACAACAGTTTTAATGACCGCACTAACGGACACAAAAAAGCAGAATAAACATTCCAAGAAAAAACAATCTCTCAACC
>DNUB01000141.1:0-1620 GCA_003508605.1 Oscillospiraceae bacterium
GCCTTTTGCTTGCCGCAAAAGGCAAGGAACATCCGGATTTTGATTATAATGCATTAAAAGGTCTGAAATTCGATTAAAATTAGTATAAGCAGTCAATATCCGAAAGGCAAACGCCCGTTTCCAAACAAACGAACGCAGGCTTGCCCGCCTGAATAAGACTGCGTATTTCTGCTTGAAAACGGCAAAAATACGCAGCCTTATTCAATTTCAACATATGTGCTGCGGTCAAGGATACATATCGAACCTTCCGCTCAGAATCGTTTTAACGGTCCTTTGCAAAATTCCATGCATCTCTGCACATCTGCTCAATTCCCTTTTCCGCCTTCCACTTAAGCTCCTTGTTGGCTTTTGCGGGATCAGAGTAGCACTTTGCCGCATCGCCCGCTCTCCTGCCGGCAATCACATAGGGTACTTTAACCCCGTTTACCTTTTCAAAGGCGTTAATAATCTCAAGAACGGAATAACCCTTTCCCGTACCCAAATTATAAGGAATTGCGCCCTTTTTATTTCTCACCGAATCAATAGCCGCTAAATGTCCCTTTGCTAAATCCACAACATGAATATAATCTCTTATGCAGGTGCCGTCGGGAGTGGGATAATCATTGCCGAAAACGGATAAGTTGGGGCTTTTGCCCGACGCAACCTTTAAAATGATCGGCATAAGATTGTTGGGGATACCGTTGGGATCTTCTCCGATCTTTCCGCTTTCATGTGCGCCTATAGGGTTAAAATAACGCAAAAGCGCAATACTCCAGCGGTCGTCAGCCTTACACAGCTCTCTGCACATATTCTCGATCATAAGCTTTGTACTGCCATAAGGGTTTATGGAAGAAAGCGGAAATTCCTCCGTTACGGGAACCTTCTCGGGTATTCCGTAAACGGTAGCCGATGAGCTGAATACAAATCTGCGGCAGCCAAATTCCTCCATAACCTCCAAAACAGCCAAAGCGGTATCAATATTGTTGCGGTAATACATAATAGGCTTTTCGCAGCTTTCGCCCACCGCCTTATAGCCCGCAAAATGAATTACCTCTTCAATAAAGTTTTCCCTGAATATTTTACGAAGCAGCTCCTTATCGGCAGCGTCGCCCTCGTAAAAGCCGAAGCCCTTGCCTGTGATGTCCTGAATAGCATTTATTACTCCGGGCTTGGAGTTAAAAAAGTTATCGATAACGATTACGTCCTCGCCCGCTTCCAAAAGCTCAACAACTGTGTGAGAACCGATAAAGCCTGTGCCGCCTGTAACCAAAACTGCCATAAAAAGCCTCCTGAATTTTTATATTAAGCGAGTGAAATACTCTCTTTATCAAAGTATAACCTTATTTACCGAAAAAGTCAAGAGAAAAAGGTAAAGGAGCTTCGCTCCAATCTCTCCGTCCGGAATTTGTTTTACTGAATCTACTCCGCAGAAATCAGAAAAACCTCGGCTGTCTATTACCTCCTTCATTGCCTTAATATCTGCTGAGTCATATAAATTTTGCAATATAAATATTCTCGGTATAGGTTCAAGATTATAGGGCTTGCTTCCACTTTATCCTTTGTAATCAATCGGATTGATTACCTCTATTCGCTTTGACCTTGGTAAGAGCCGTTCTGTCTTGTCTAAAAATTCTTTTTTGC
>DNUB01000141.1:1903-6436 GCA_003508605.1 Oscillospiraceae bacterium
TCTTGTCTAAAAATTCTTTTTTGCTTGTTTTGGCTGCCGCCAATACGGATTTTTTGCAAGCGTTTCAGACACGCTGAGGCTTGGGATAAAGCTGCAGAATAATAGGCGGTAATTTTGTTTTCCGGTTAATTTTACATTTTGTTTATTTACGCAAAATATCACAATATTTTCGGTTTACATATTGAAGTAATTTGGTGTTACTGATTTGTTGCTAATTGTCCCGATTTTTGAGGATTTCACAACGCTTTATATTTTGAACAATACTGAAAAATAGGGCTTTTAGAGGTATTGTAATTTGGGTTAATTTATGATATAATAACCTCAAACTTCGGAAAGAGTATATATGACAATATTTAAAACAACTCCAAAAAATATATTTAATAAGGATAATAAAAATGAGAATTAAAAAAAAGGCTATTCTTTTGGGAATAGCAGTTGTCCTTCCCGTGCTTTTTTCCTCCTGCTCCGAAAATGATTCTATATCCGATATTAGTGAATCTTCGACCGATGTGAGCAATACCGTCGTAATACAAACCGATGAAGCACCGGAACTGACAGAAGCTGTTTCTGTAACAACTTCCGAGCCTGCAATCCCCACATCGGCGGAATTATCCACGTCTGTTCCAAACGAAATACGAACCATATTGAACGGCGTATCGGTTTCCGACAAAAACAGCTTTGTTAAAAATCCTGTGGAGTTTTCCGTAAATAAAAGCAAGAGCGTTTGTTCCCTTAAAATCACATTTAAAAATTATATTGATATATATACGCTTCAGCATTGTATACTCGATGTAAATATATCAGAGGGAAGCTACCGATTTGACGATAACGGGGTAAACGCCGACGGAACGATAAATTTGACGGCACAGCCGGATTTAATAATTACAAACGAAAGCGGCATATCGGAAAAATATGCCATACAGCTTGAAAGAGAGGCTCTTGATCTGCCTGTGGTAAATATTTTTCTTGACGGAGGCGCAAGTAAAAGCAGCATTGACCGAAATGAATATTCAAGAATGACCTTTTATATGGACTGTTCGGCTACGGCAGAATTTGAAAGCACACCGACAGTTACAGGCGGTATCAAAGGCAGAGGGCACTCCACTTGGACATGGGAGAAAAAGCCCTACCGCATAAAGCTTGATCAGAAGGAGTCTCTTTTGGGATTGGATAAAAACAAGGACTGGATTCTGCTTGCAAACTATGCGGACAAGTCGCTGATAAGAAACTGCGTTGCCTATGATATGGGCAGAGAGCTTGGCAGCTTTGTTTGGAATCCTTCCCAATACCCGGTGGATCTATTTGTTAACGGTGAATATCAGGGAGTGTACACTTTAGGCGAGCAAAGGGAAATCGCCAAAAGCAGAATAGATATTTACGAAAGCGATACCGAAGCGGACAGAGGTTATCTTCTGGAATTAGGAGGAGCTTCTGAGGAGCAGCTGGCGAATAATTACGGTTTTTTTCACACAAACCTGGGGTTGGCAAATTTTATAACATTTGTAGATCCGAAGCCGGAAAAAATAACATCGGAGCAAGAACAGTTTATAATAGATTATGTGAACAAAGCGGAAAACGCCATTGTATCCGGCGTAGGTTATGAGGATTACATTGATGTAAAAAGCTTTTGCGATTGGATAATAATTCACGAGCTTACCTGCAACCTTGACAGCTGCTTCAGAAGAAGCTGCTATATGACAAAAGACAAGGGCGGAAAGCTCGAAATGGGTCCTATTTGGGATTTTGACCTGGCCTTTGGCAACTTTTCTGTGGATAACCCTTACTATAATACCTGGTTCACTATTGGCAGCGACGCACCCAAAAAGGAGGAAACCGAAAATACAGCTAAAACCGCTGATACTGCCAATACGGCTGAAACAGCGGAATCGACTGAGGAAGGTCCTTATATTACAACAAATTGGTGCAATTATCTTATGTATAACAACAGCTTTCGCAGTATGATAAGAGAGCGGTGGTTTGAGGTTCGGGACCGTTTGGTGCAGAGAGCCGTTACAAGTATTGATTATTACAGCGGAAAGGTCGAAAAATCTCAGAACGAAAACTTCAGGGTTTGGAATATTCTGGGCGTCAAAACCGCATACGAGTCATACAGCACCGCAAGCATTGCCGATTATGACGGGCAGATACAGTATATAAAGGATTTCATATATAAAAGAGCAGAGTGGATAGACAAAAATATTTAGGATAATTCAGCAAGTATAGTTTTATGATTTTGTGTCAAAAATATTAAACGCACTCGTTTTTGAGTGCGTTTAATATTACTAAATTTTTGTATTAAAAAGACTTTATCGGCAGCAATCCCTTTTAAGCTCAAAAGACTGACAGTCGGTGCAAGGGATAACGGTAGGATCGTCCTCATGAGTTCCTACCTTTATACGTTCAAGACTACAGTAATTATCGCAGCAGCAGTGATGCTTACAGTTGTTTATGGTACATTCGATAGATTTGTTTGCAAATTCTGTTCCCATTTTATTTTCTCCTTGGTAAAAGCTTTGACGGCAGTTCCGTCAATTCTATATTGTGCTTTTTTTAAATTAGTATGAATGGGAATTGTTGCCTTGCGACAACTCAATCCTTAACTTTTTTGGGGAGCGCATATTTTTGTGTGAATGCGGTAAAGTTTTCCAAAAAGAAAACGTCCTCTGTTTTTTTCAATTCGTTTATGTACTCATGAGCTTCAAAGCTTCCCTCTTGGATTTGAATGATACACACCGCTATATTAGAGCAGTGATCGGCTATTCGTTCAAAGTTTGTCAGCAAATCCTGTAGAACAAAACCTGTTTCTATAGTGCATTTGCCTTTCCTCAAACGCTTAATATGATGCTTTTTCAGTTCGTTGCGAAGATTATCTATAACCTCCTCCAACGGCTCTACGGTTTTCGCTTTAGTAATGTCGCCTGTTTCAAAGGCGGTGAATGCCAAATCAACAATTTCGGTAATTGCGGCTATATATATCCTCAGTTCTTCCTTTGCCTTATCGGAAAAATCAAGATTTTTTTCATTGATTTCCTGGGCTGCCTCCAATGTATTGACCGCATGGTCGGAAATACGTTCTATATCCCCTATACAATGCAGCAGAAGAGATATCTCCTTGCTTTCTCTGTCGTTTATATCCTTTGAATTAAGCTTAACGAGATATGAACCTATCTTATCCTCATATTCGTCTACACGGTTTTCGTTTAGTATGATCTCCTCGCCCTCCTGCTCACTGTATTCCGACAGCATTTTTATAGCGTCGTTCAGAGTGGATTGGGTAAGAGCGGCCATTTTTACGGACAAATTGCGGCACTGTTCAAGAGCAAATGAAGGAGTGGAAAGAAAACGGTCGTCAAGAACGGCATAATCCACATTGTTGATCTTTCCGTCTCGAACGGTAAGCTTTGCCAGCTTCTCCAAAACCGATGATACAGGCAATAATACAAGGCAGGTGGCCACATTGAACATTGTATGGATTATGGCTATCCAGACAGGAGAGATGGACATATCGGAAAATGCAAAATCAAAAACGGCGTCAAAAATATAGTAGAGTGCCAAAAACAGCACTGTGCCTATTACATTAAAATATAGATGAATAAAGGCGGTTCTCTTTGCGTTTTTGGTAGTGCCTGTGCTTGAAATCAGTGCCGTTGCGCAAGCACCTATATTTTGCCCCATAATAATGGGTATTGCGCTTCCAAAGGTAAGAGAGCCGGTTGATGAAAGAGCCTGCAAAATGCCCACAGATGCAGAAGAGCTTTGCATCACGGCTGTAATAACCGCGCCGCAGATAACGCCCAATATTGGGTTGGAAAACATTGTAAGAATATTTGAAAAATCGGGCTTGTCCGCCAAAGGAGCAATTGCGTTCTTCATAGTATCCATACTAAGCATAAGAAGTGCAAAGCCTATTAAAATCGTGGCAACATCCTGTTTCCTTCCTTTTTTCCCAAAGGTAAGAATAAGAACGGCAAACATTGCCAGAATCGGTGCAAATACGGTAGGATTTAAAAGCTGTATAAAGCTGCTTCCGCCGTCAATTCCCGTAAGAGAAAGAATCCAAGCCGTTACGGTGGTGCCTATATTTGCTCCCATAATAACTCCGGTAGCCTGTGTTAGCTGCATTATTCCCGAGTTTACAAAGCCTACCGCCATAACGGTCGTCGCAGAAGAGCATTGCAGCATTGCCGTTACTATAAGCCCCAACAGAACGCCCTTTACCTTGTTGCTGGTTAGTCGTTCAAGGATACCCTCCAGCCTTCCCCCGGACAGCCTTTCAAGACCCGTTCCCATTACCTTCATTCCGTAAAGGAACATAGCAAGTCCGCCAATAAAGGATACCACGCTAAAAACAATTTCCATAAAACCCTTCCCTTTTCCATAAAACAGTATTTTTCACTGTTTTATAAAGGCTAAATACATTTTCCGATACCACACAAAATCATTATACCAAATTATTTTAATATTGACAATAGAATTTTAAGGAACTTATATAAAAGCAGATAAAATCTATGTAGAATTTTATTTAATATTTTT
>DNUB01000201.1 GCA_003508605.1 Oscillospiraceae bacterium
TACACGGTTTATTTTTCATAACCCTTTTAGATATAGGCGCAGACCTTGTGACCAAACTGTTTGACTGCATAGAAGATCTGATATATCAAAAGATCATAGAACTGCTTGGCGAATTTTTTTCGTATATGAACAGCATGGGCAGCGACCTTTTTGGGCTACCTTGGGTTAATCAAATCGTCACTTTATTCAGCCTGCTTGGTTGGGCACTTTTTGTGGTGGGAATCATTGTTGCGCTGTTTGACTTTGCAATCGAATCACAAAACGGCAGAGGTGATCCCAAGGCTCTTGCAATGAACATAATCAAAGGCTTTATGGCAGCAAGTCTGTTTACCGTTGTACCCGTTAAGCTGTACGGTTTAGCGGTTGCAATGCAGAGCAGCATGTCCGCCGATATGACTGGTCTGGTAAGTCCCGAAGGGAGCGGAACACTTTTGGACGCTTGCCTCGGAGCGGTAGGAGACATGATGTTTGGTCCATTGCTGAATATTCTGATAATCATTATGTTTGGATATTCGGTGATAAAGGTGTTCTTTGCAAGCCTCAAAAGAGGCGGAATTTTGCTGATACAGATAGCTGTAGGATCAATGTATATGTTCAGCATTCCGAGAGGATATACGGACGGCTTTGTCATGTGGGTAAAGCAGGTGATCGCAACCTGTCTGACCGCTTTTTTGCAGTCAACCATGCTGGTATGCGGCTTAATTCTGTTCAAGGATTACTGGCTGCTTGGCTTGGGAGTAATGCTTGCGGCTGTGGAAATACCGAGAATTGCGGGACTGTTCGGACTTGAAACCGCAGCACGCCCAAATATTAACGGAGTGGTAAATACAGCTCAGTCGGCTGTGCATTTGGCTACAATGGTTAAAACCGTAGCAAAGTAAAAGAAAAGAGGTGAAACAAAAATGTACATATATCCCGACAATCTGAAAGCCTCACCAACCTTGTTTTTATGGAGGCTGAAGGATCTTGCGGTAATCGGAATTGGTGCGCTGATTTCGGTGTTTATGCTGTCACAGACAGGATTTTCACTTCCAGTTATAGTCACATTGGTATATGCTTTTTTGGCAATCAGGCACGAAGATGTGAGCATTTTGGACTTTATAAAATATGCGGCGAGATACTTTTTTATTGAGCCGCAGGAATATAGGTGGAGGTTAAAATAAAATGCTCTTTGCTCTTGACATCTTGATAAAATTATGATAAAATCAAGATAAGAAAAGGAGTGATTAAAATGATTCAAATCAGGCCTGTATCCGATTTAAGAAATAAATTTCCCGAAATTGAGAGTGTCGTAAAAGAAGGACAGCCCGTATATCTTACAAAAAACGGTTACGGTTCAATGGTTGTTATGAGCATTGAGCAGTATTCAAAGCTGACAGGAGATATTGAGGCAAAATTAGATGAAGCAGACGCAGCTGCCGCAGAAACGGATAAACGCTTTTCACACGAGGAAGTTTTCGGAAACATCCGCAGGAGGTTAGAAAAAAATGTATAAACTGCGTTACCTCCCTCTTTTTGAAGCCGATTTATATGATGCTGCTTCGTATATCTCTGACGTCCTAAATAATCCGCAGGCTGCGGAAAATCTTTTGAACGAAACGGAAAAGGCGATTTTAGAGAGGCTAAAAATGCCGTTATCTTTTGAACCTTACCGTTCGGCTAAGAAAAGAAAGGACGTTTATTATCGGATATATGTCGGCAATTATACTGTTTTTTATGTAGTAATTGATGATGTAATGGAGGTAAGGCGATTTATTTACAGCGGACGTGATTTTGACAGAATATTATAAACCAATCCCGATTGCAAACGCAGTCGGGATATTTATTTTAATGAGGCAAATTTGCAGAAAAAGAAAAACAGCAAACACAGCAAAATCAGAGTACCCGACAACTCCTCGGAATCGAGGGTATAACCGATTATTCCCTAAAGACCGCTTCAAGCGAGGCGGTCTTTTTCAGTATCAAGCCAAGCAACATTTCGGTGATGTCCGAGGCGAGTCTGTCGGCAAAAATATACTCGCTGATGAATGTTCTCAAAGGCTTGACGGAGATTGAGATACTTTGCGTAAACAGCCGTGAGAGCTTCGAGGGAAACAAAAATCATCTGAAAATATTATCGCAAAAGGAAGAAAATATTGCGGTACGAAAGCTGTTGGAGCAAGATATGAAGCACCTCGATCAGATACAGGCTTTGACCGCTACGGCAAGAGAATTCCTGCTGATTGTGCGTATTCGCGGAATGAAGGACAAGGAGATTTTTGCACACCTCAACCGTATTGAAAAGACCTTGAATGAGAACGGGTTCTCGGCAAAAAGATATGACAAAGAGGATATAAAAACGCTGTTGGCAGTGTATTTTGAACAGAATTCCGTTACGGAAAAATTTGAAAACTATGACGGAGAAAGGTATTTGAATGGCTGAAAAAATGATTTTAAATGCGGTGATGAACCGCAAAGCTGACTGCTATGAAGCAAAAAAATGTGTGGTGGAAAAGGTGATTGACGTATACGAAACGGAGTTTAAAAAGATGCTTGAAAAGCCGTTGGAGCGCAATTACTACCTTGAGCCGTACCGCAGCCTAATGGGCTTCTATGACGATGCCTATCACTGCGTACTTTTTGTTGACCAAAAGAGCGGCGACGGCTTACTTGTAAATTCCGAGGGTAGCGACTATGCGCGGTACTCGCAATTTATCCCCAATGCAAAAGATATTATTTTAAAGCAGGAACAGAGCCTTGCGCTTGATGATCTGAAAACGCATACGGACTGCTGCATAAACGATTGGCTTGAACAGCACAAAAATGAAAGCGAAATATGCATATCGTTAACGGGATTTATTGACGACAGCAGCCTTGCTGAAATCCTTTCCGATTATGTTATGGATTCGCTTGACAGGCATCCGCAGATTGAAAACTGCACTGTTGGAAACGGCTTTATCGAAGTCACAAAGCGTGAGCTCACGGAAAC
>DNUB01000154.1:0-659 GCA_003508605.1 Oscillospiraceae bacterium
GGGCGTTGCCCCTCATTGAATTATCCGAATGTGTCCGGCTGATCCGATTATGGCTGAGAAAACTCCCAATGCCTTAAATCGGTTAAAGAATAGTATATTTAGGGGGAATATGCCGGTCTGCTTGTTTTCATTGCCGAACCGTCAGCAAAAGCTCGCTTCCGCTGCTGTCGATAACAACGGTATCTCCCTCCTTAAGCTTATCCCCTATAACGGCTCTTGCAATCAAGGTTTCCACCTTGCTCTGAATAAATCTTTTCAAGGGTCTTGCGCCGAAAACGGGGTCATAGCCGCTGTCAATTATATATGATTTTGCGGCGTCGGTAATATTTACCTTAATCTGCTTATCCTCAAGACGCCTTGACAGATCCTTTATCATCAAATCCACTATGCTTCCGATTTCGGATTTGGCAAGGGGCTTGTAGAACACTATTTCATCAAGACGGTTAAGAAATTCGGGGCGGAATTGGGTTTTTAGCAGACTCTCCACCTGCTCCCTTGCTTCGGATGAAATTTCGTTGCTTTCGGTAATTCCCTCCAAAATATAGCTTGAACCTAAATTGCTTGTGAGAATAATTATAGTGTTCTTAAAATCCACCGTTCTGCCCTGACTGTCGGTAATTCTGCCGTCGTCAAGAACCTGCAGCAGAATATTGAACACG
>DNUB01000154.1:906-3956 GCA_003508605.1 Oscillospiraceae bacterium
TTTTCTATCTCGTCAAAAAGCACCACGGAATATGGCTTGCGGCGAACCGCTTCGGTAAGCTGACCGCCCTCCTCGTAGCCCACATATCCGGGAGGTGCGCCGATAAGGCGGCTTACGCTGTACTTCTCCATATATTCCGTCATATCTATGCGGACTATGTTGTGCTCGTCGTCAAAGAGTGCCTGCGCCAAAGCCTTTGCAAGCTCGGTTTTTCCCACGCCCGTAGGACCTAAGAAAAGGAATGAGCCTATAGGGCGGTTTGGATCCTGTATTCCCGCTCTGGAGCGGAGAATTGCTTCGCTTACCTTTTCCACCGCTTCATTCTGTCCGATTACCCTTTGATGCAGTATATCCTCCATGCCCAGCAGCTTTGAACGCTCCCCCTCCATAAGCTTTGCCACAGGGATACCTGTCCAGCGGGCTACTATCCTTGCGATTTCCTCCTCCGTTACCCTGTCACGGAGGAGCTTTTCACTGCTGCTTTTTTGTTCCTCGGCTAATTTTTCCTCTTTTTCAAGCTCGGCCTGCAGCTGGGGCAGCCTGCCGTATTGCAGCTCTGCCGCCTTGTTAAGGTTATATTCCCGCTTTGCCTTTTCTATTTCGCCGCCTAACTGCTCAATTTCCTTTCGCAGGGACTGAACCTTGTTAATGCCTGTTTTTTCGTTTTCCCATTTTGCTTTCATGGCATTAAACTGTTCCCGCATCTGAGCCAGCTCCTTTTGGATTTCAGCCAAATGCTCCTGTGAAAGCTTGTCGCTTTCCTTTTTTAATGCGGCTTCCTCTATTTCGTGCTGCATTATTTTTCTTTGCAGCTCGTCCATTTCCGAGGGCATTGACTCCATTTCCGTTTTTATAAGTGCGCAAGCCTCGTCTACCAAATCTATTGCCTTATCGGGCAGGAATCTGTCGCTTATATATCTGTTTGACAGCACCGCTGCACCGATAAGAGCCTGGTCCTGTATCTTTACCCCGTGAAAGACCTCGTACCTCTCCTTAAGTCCTCTTAAAATCGAGATAGTGTCTTCAACGGTAGGCTCGTCAACCTGAACGGGCTGAAATCTTCTTTCAAGGGCGGGGTCTTTTTCTATATATTTTCTGTATTCGTCAAGTGTGGTTGCGCCAATACAGTGCAGCTCGCCCCTTGCAAGCATGGGCTTTAAAATATTGCCTGCGTCCATTGCGCCGTCGGTTTTTCCCGCTCCCACAATAAGGTGCAGCTCGTCTATAAAGAGAATTATTTTTCCCTCGCTCTTTTTGATTTCCTGCAAGACCGCCTTTAAACGCTCTTCAAATTCTCCCCTGTACTTTGCGCCTGCCACAAGTGCGCCCATATCAAGGCTGAACAGCTGTCTGTCCTTTAAGCTGCCCGGAACGTCTCCCCTTACTATACGCAGTGCCAGACCCTCTGCAATGGCGGTTTTTCCTACGCCGGGCTCGCCTATCAGACAGGGGTTGTTTTTTGTTTTGCGGCTTAATATCCTTATAACATTTCTGATTTCGCCGTCTCTGCCTATAACGGGGTCAAGCTTATTTTGTCTTGCCAGCTCCACTAAATCCTGTCCGTATTTTTTCAGAACGTCATAGGTGTCCTCGGGGCTGTCGGAGGTAACTCTTGTATTTCCCCTTACCTTTTGCAATGCAGTCAAAAATTCATTTTTGGTAATTTTATACTGCCTAAAAAGCTCGTTTACCTTTCCGGACGCCTTGTCGAGAAGACCCATAAACAGATGTTCCACGCTGACATATTCGTCGTTCATTCTGTCCGCCTCGCCTTCTGCGGCGGTTAAGGCTCTGTCTGCGTCCTGAGTGATATAAATGCTGTTCATATCCCTTGCGCCGCTGCCCGTTACCTTCGGAACACCGTCCACGATTTTTTCCGCCTGATCGGTGAATAGCTTCAGCTCCACATTCATAGACTGCAAAAGCTGCGGGATAAGACCCTCCTCCTGCTTTAACAAAGCGAGAAGAATGTGGCATTGGTCAATTTGCTGATTGTTGTTTTGTACGGCTGTCGTTTGCGCCGACTGCAATATTTCCAGGGATTTTTTCGTTAATTTCTGTGTGTTCATAGTTCCTTGTCCTTTCCTTCCGTTTAAAATTCTAAATAACCACTATTCCTTTTTCCAAATAGCCGCAATATCTTTCAGCTGCAGAAGCCGATCCCCTGCCGCTGTCCTCCTCTGCAAAAAAACATTTTAAAACATCGTCAAACATACGGATATATTCTGCAATAGCCTTTCCTATATCCTCGCTGCTTTTATTCTCATACTCCTTTGGCAGTACGAAAATTCTTGAAAAACGTCCGTCCTCAATAATATATCTTATGCCGTCGGGGAAGAATTTAATTATATAGGTATTTTCAAGCTTTGCCCACAGCCGCAGAAATTCCTCCATTTTTGATTTAAGCTCATCGGATTGGGTACGAAAGCTTACCTTTAGCTCTCCCTCCGTATATCCCTTTGTTCTTAAAAGCTGCAAGCCGTAGCGGACGGTGGGCTTGTACTTATATTTTAATGATGAGCGGATAAGCATTGACTGATTTTCCGCCTTGGCGATAAAGCCGTCGCTTTTATCGGAAAAAAGGCGGTTAAGGCTGTCGAATATTCCGTTTATGCGCATTTCGGGAGTGGTGTAATTGACCTTTTCCGCTAAGATTCTGTCTATCAGTGCCGAGCGGCTTATCCCTGCCGTGTAGGCAAGCCTGTCGATCTGTTCTATTACTTCGTCCGTCAGCACAAGGCTGTATACTGTTTTTCCCATTTTTATCAATTCCTTTTCTTGTCTTGATATAATAATAGCATCTATTTAATAATTTGTCAATAGGTTTATATAAATTCACTTACAAATTATATTAAATGAACTAAAATTGTTTGTCGTGAATTTATGACAGCCCTAATCCCTTTTAAAACGGTTGGATTAGTGTTTTGTATGCAATCCCTTTTTTAAACTGTGGGTATTACGTCAGTTTAAAAAGGGGTAGACAAAGGTGATTTGATAATCAAAATCCGATGTCCCCCGCCTCTTAGGCGGCGGGTTCCATTCAGTCTTTC
>DNUB01000013.1 GCA_003508605.1 Oscillospiraceae bacterium
TTGACGCCTTGCAAGGACGACAACAAAAATAACAAAGACTCCGATACCGATTTTACGGTTTATCAGATGCACTTAATCCACCGTTACAGGATCAAAGCTTTCCTTCCAGGGCAGACCCCACTTGTTCAGAGCTTCCATAAAGGGGTCGGGATCAAACTCTTCGATATTGTAAACTCCCGCTCCCTTCCACTGTCCTGTCATCAGCATCATTGCGCCGATCATAGCGGGAACGCCCGTAGTATAGCTTACAGCCTGGCTTCCCACCTCTTTGTAGCATTCCTGATGGTCGCAGATATTGTAAACATAGTATTTTATGTCCTTGCCGTCCTTTTTGCCCTGCATAATGCAGCCTATGTTTGTTTTACCCACAGTGCGGGGACCTAAGGAGGCGGGGTCGGGAAGCACTGCCTTTAAAAACTGTAAGGGAATTATCTGTTTTCCCTCGTACTCTATAGGTTCTATGGATGTCATACCCACGTTTTCAAGGCATTTAAGATGAGTAAGGTAGCTTTGTCCGAAGGTCATAAAGAAGCGTATTCTTTTAATGCCCTTTATGTTAAGACCCAAGCTTTCCAGCTCCTCATGGTGCAGCAGGTACATATCCTTTTCTCCCACTCCCTCAAAGCTGTACACTCTCTTGATTTCCATAGGCTCGGTTTCTACCCATTTGCCGTTTTCCCAATAGCTGCCCTTTGCGCTTACCTCACGTATGTTTATTTCCGGGTTAAAGTTGGTTGCGAACGGATAGCCGTGATCGCCGCCGTTGCAGTCCAATATATCGATATAATTTATTTCGTCAAAATAATGCTTTTGTGCATATGCGCAGAAAACTCCCGTAACTCCCGGATCAAAGCCGCTGCCCAAAAGTGCGGTAATTCCCGCTTCCTTAAACCGTTCACGGTATGCCCACTGCCATTTGTACTCAAACTTTGCGGTTTCGGGCGGCTCATAGTTTGCGGTGTCAACGTAATTCGTTTTGGTGGCAAGGCAGGCGTCCATAATCGTCAAATCCTGATAGGGAAGGGCTAAATTCAGCACCACATCGGGCTTGTAGCCGTCAATCAGCGAAATAAGCTCGTGGACATTATCCGCATTTACCTGAGCGGTTTCGATAACGGTTTTGCTTTTGCCTGCCGCTTCTATCTCGGCCTTTATTTTATCGCATTTTGACTTGGTGCGGCTGGCTATCATTATTCCCTCAAAAACTCCGTCGTTTTGACAGCACTTGTGAATGGCTACTCCCGCTACTCCGCCGCAGCCTATTATTAAACATTTTCCCATTTTTTTCTTTTCCTTTCAAAGTTTGATTCAATGAGGGGCAGCACCCGGAATTTATGAAAAATCCGGGACGCAAGCCTCTCGGAGTTTCAGCGGGGAATCGGGTTCCTCACTGAAGGACGAACGGAATCCGCCGCCTCGGCGGCGGGGACATCCGGATTTTGCTTATCTGTACCTATTGTTTTTATAAGTATTTCTGTGTTTTGCATAATAAATCTGATTTTTAATAAACGTTCTGAAGTCGTTAAAGAAAAACAGTATAAAGTTCAGTACCGAAATGACGATTGCCGCCACATTTGACCAGCTGCCCGCAATAATGTTCAAAATCAGCATTATAACAAAGAAAACTGCGTCCACAACGGCAAGCCACTTTATCTTTATGGGAATGAAGAAGAACAAAAGCACACGAAAATCGGGGAACATTACCGCAAAAGCGAAAAACATTGCATAATAAAGGTAGGTGTTGGAGGTGTAGCCTGTTATAAAGCCGCCTATAACGGTGAGAATAACTCCCATAAAGTAGTAAACGTTAAATTTGAACTTCCCCCACTGGCTTTCAAGTCCCGAGCCTATCAGATAATAAAAATAAAGGCTGAAAATTATCCACACTATGCTTGTGGTGTCGGGAATCAGTGCCCAAGTAAGCACCCTCCACAATTCTCCCTGAAGTATCCGAGAGCGGTCAAAGTACATATATTGGCTCAAAGGCACTTCGGGAACAAACAGCTCCACAATGAACACCCCTGCCATTGCAATAACGATATAAAGCATTAAATTCGGTATTCCGTACCGTCCGTACTTATAGGATAATCTGTCTAATAATTTGTTCAAGGCTGCTCCTTTCTCTTTTCTGTCGGTTTTGGGAATCTCCGAAAGCCTTTGTGAAAGCAAAAACGGACAAGGTGCACCGGGTACGGGTAAAGCTGTCGGCGTGCCATATTCGTTTTTTGCTCACAAGAGTTTCAGAGCTTCCACTTTGTTTTTTGCTCACAAGGGGTTTTAGAGCTTCCCCTTTGTTTTTGCTCTTATACTTAATCAGCGTCAATAGCCAGAATTAACTCTCTCAGGATTTTGCAGGCGCAGGCCGTGCTTACTCCGCCGGGGTCGTAGGGTGGGGAAAGCTCGTTTATATCGGCGGCAACAATGTTGGTTAAACAGCCTACCGTGATTATTGCGTCAATAAGCTGATCAAAGCTTACGCCGCCCGCTTCGGGAGTGCCTGTGCCGGGGAAAACCGAGGAATCCAGCACGTCCAGGTCTACGGTGAAATATACGGGCTTATCCTTTAAGGCTCTGCATATGCTTTCAAGTCCGCCGAAATCGAATCTGTTCATTCGGGTATGCTCTTTTGCAAACAAAAATTCCGCTCTTTCCCCGCTTCTGATACCGAACTGAAAAATTCTTCCGTCCCCCACCAAATCGTGGCATCTTCTTATAACGCAGGCATGGGACAGTCTTTCGCCCAAATAATCGTCTCTTAGATCGGCATGAGCGTCAAAATGTATGATATGAAGGTCGGGATACCTTTTAACGGCGGCTCTTACGGCTCCAAGGGTCACCAAGTGCTCCCCGCCTATCATTATTGGCAGCTTTTTGTCATCTAAAACCCTTGCCTCATAATCCTCTATCATTTTTAGGACCTTTTCGGTATTTCCGAAGGGAAAATCCAAATCTCCCCCGTCGAACACCTTAAAATCCTCCAAATCCTTGTCCTGATAGGGACTGTAGGTCTCTATGCCATAGCTTTCGTTCCTTATATATCGGCTGCCGAAGCGTGTTCCGGGACGGTAAGAGGTGGTGCCGTCAAAGGGTGCGCCGAAAATAACCTTGTCCGCTTCATTATATTCGCAGTCACAGCCGATAAATGCGGAAATATTTTTATTGAACCCGCTCATTATACAATGCCCTCCACATTTTCCAAAAGCTCCTCAACGTAATTTGGCAGTGCAAACGCGCCTGTATGCAGCTCGGGATTGTAGTATCGGGTCTTTATGCCCAGCTTTTCCCAGGCACTGCCGTCATAATTCTTTATGGGGTGCAGGGTTTTCGAGGCGAACCCAAACAGCCAATGCCCCGACGGATAGGTGGGAATATGAGCCTGATACACCTTGCTTATGGGAAAGCTCTCCACAATGCGCTTATGCGCCCTTTGCATAGATAATTTGTCCTCGGGGTAAAAGGGGCTTTCACATTGATTCACCATAATTCCGTCCTTAGTGAGAGCCTTGTAGCAGTTTCCGTAAAATTCCTTTGTAAACAAGCCCTCCCCCGGACCAAAGGGATCTGTGCTGTCAACAATAATTAAATCATATTCGTTTTCACATCGGCGTACGAATTTTAAGCCGTCCTGAAAATGCAGATTAACTCTGCCGTCGTCAAAGCCGCAGGCAGTTTGGGGCAGATACCTTCTGCACACCTCCACGACCTGCTCGTCTATTTCCGCCACGTCAACCGCTTCAACGGTTTTGTATCTGACCAGCTCTCTTACCGCTCCGCCGTCTCCTGCGCCTATTATGAGAACTTTTTTGATATTGGGGTTTACCGCCATGGGAACATGAACTATCATTTCGTGATAAATAAACTCGTCCCGCTCGGTAAGCATCATATAGCCGTCAAGGGTGAGAAAACGCCCGAACTCCTCCGATTCAAAAACGTCTATTCGCTGAAACTCGCTTTGCTCCGAATAAAGCTGCCTGTTTACCTTAATGGACAACTTTACGTTGGGAGTGTGAAATTCGCTGAACCATAAGTCCATCTTTTATATCCTTTCGATTATGCAAACACCACCGCAAAAGCTGATTTGTTCAAGCTTCATTTTGGGGAAATAATTTACAAGATTTTCTTTTACAATGTATATTTCGTCGTCGTCCCAAGCTTCTCCGGCCTGCTCTCTGCACTTTTCCAACGCCTCCCTCGTTTCAAAGGCGACGTCTCCGATAAGGATTTTACCCGCGCCCGAAAGATGAGCTTGCAGTTCTCCGATAAAATCCGCTTTTTGCTTATCGGTAAGGTGGTGAAATGCGTAGGTGGAAATTATGAAGTCGAATTTTTCCTCCTTCAGTTGGGTTGGCAGACCATTGGTAAAATCATACTGCATTAGTTTTGCATTGGGCATTTTTCCCTGTGCGGTTTTTACCATTTCCGCCGAAAAATCTATACCGTAAATTTCCGCACCCTCATCATAAAGCCTTTTTGTTAAAATCCCCGTGCCAAAGCCTATATCCAAAACCCTCCTGCCGTTTCCCTCCTTAACATACTTGCAGACGGTGTTTAAAACCTCTCTGTAGCCTGCAAAGGGGTATTCCCTTGAATCCTCGCACAATTCAACTGTTTTGTCGTAATCCTTTGACCATAGGTCGAAGCCGCTGTTGTTTAGCATTGATTTTCTTCTTATTTATTTCTTTAATGCTATGCTATATAATCAAAATCCGATGTCC
>DNUB01000056.1 GCA_003508605.1 Oscillospiraceae bacterium
TTTCATAAATTCGGGGCGTTGCCCTTCATTGAATATAAAGCAAGAGTGCTGCGAGCCTGACAAAACCCCTGTTCGGCGGACTTTATCATCCACTCGGCGCCTAACTTTTCATCGGCTTTTGTTCCCACTCCGTTAGTGTACATTATCGCAAGCATATATTGACCGCAGCAGTCGCCCTCTTCAGCCAGCTTCTGAAATTTTCTGAACTCTCCGTATCTAAGCTTGTTATATAATCTTTTCTCGTTTTCCTCGGTTTCAAGCTCGCTTTCCTCTTTTTTTTTGCTCAATCGACTTCTGCTTGTCAAAGCTTTCCACGCTAAATTCGCCCCTGCTTTTCTTATAACTTATAAGCCACTCCGCAAGCTCCGTTTGTCCCATTATCCAATATAAATCAATGAGCTCGTCCGGCTTATCCGTTTTCACTCTGTCCAAATAAGGAAAATCCCTTATCTTATCAACATCGGCATCGTTCTCCTTTATCAGCAGCATTAAAATATGCCAAGCGTTTTCGTCAATAAATGAGCGGTACATTTTTTCCGCCTCACCGCAAAGGCCGTTCGGATATTTCAATCTGTAATGAGCTGCCATAAATTTGCCCGGTACGTTTCCGTATCCTCCGTCATACACTTTTTTGAAAAGCAGATCATACAGCGTAAAGTCAAAGGTTTTCGTACTTCCGCCGAAAAGCGTCATTATCAGCTTATCCGAACGCTCCGTAAAGCCTGTTATCAGCTCTCCATGGTAAACGGGAACAACAAATTTTATTTCATCGGTTTCTGCGGAACGCACGACAAGCAAATGATCCTCGCTTGAAAACGGTTCGCACCCCGATACAAGGGACTGCTCCTTATCGTATATTTCAATATATTTGGTGTTGAAAGCCCTTTTTCCTATTGCTTTTACGCTTTTTGGAACGACCACTCGCTCTATAGGATTATCGGAATATGCGTAATCTCTGATTTCTTCAAGCTCCTCCGATAAAACTATCTCCTTGGCGATGCCTTTATATTCCGCTTTATCTTTTGTTGCTTCCGCCATAAAAACTACCTCGTTTTTACATAACTATTCCTTTCGTTCTTTTATACAATTTCGATGTCTTTAACAGGCTTTTTCAACTCTCGAACCATATTGATAACGCAAGCCGAGACAAAACAGGCTTGCCGCATGTTCTTTCTCTGCACCCTCTTTGCGGTAATCAGTCCTTCGTTCTTCGGTCATGTTGTCTGTTTTTATATCGGCTCCTTTGGTAAAAAACTTTGTATTGTTTTGGCTGCGTTCTGTATCTGATGATATTAAAAATATATCATAATTTGAGGACTTTGTCAATAAAAGCTCTGCTTTACTTTCCCGATTTCACGTTTCTCGGGTTCACTACAAAAACATTGGTAAAAGACAGCTGATGTTCGCACTGCTCTTGAACATTTTTCTTTTCCCAACATCCTTTTTGCCCCGACTTCCCTTAAACCTCAGAAGTAAATGTTGCTGCCCTATGTGATCTGCGTTTTTCGCTTGACAATAAATCTGCGTTATTGTATAATTATTACAATAAAAGTCACAAATAATGAGGTTCTTTTATGAAACAAAGAATATCGGGAAGCTACGAGCAATTTCTGCCCGACAATAAAAAAAGCCGCTGGGCGTCTATTGAGGAAATACAGCGCAGCACATCTTTTATAAACGGCTGCGATAAACGGTACACTGCGGCGGGAATGCCGGTTCTCAGCGACGGCGAAAAGTTCTATGTGGACAATACCGATACCCATTCACTGATATTTGGTTCTACAGGCTCCAAAAAAACAAGGCTTTTCTGTATGCCTATGCTCGACATTTTTTGCAGAGCGGGCGAAAGCTTTATAGTGACCGATCCCAAGGGGGAGCTTTTTGAACGCACCTCGGGAGAAGCAAAAGCCAACGGGTTCAATATAATCACTCTCGATTACCGCAATCTCGGTGCGGGAGATATGTGGAACCCTCTGACCAAGCCCTATGAGCTGTACAAAGCAGGAAACGAGGACGAGGCGGTGACCATGCTCAACGATTTTGTGGCTTCTATTGCGGCACCCTACGACGGAACAGGGAACGATCCGTTCTGGACGTCTATGAGTTCGTCTCTTGCGCTTGCCAATTTGCTGCTGCTTATGGAATGCGGGAAGAAGGAAGAGGTGCACCCCGCAAGCTTTGCGAACCTTTGCTCGGCTAAAAGCTTGGACAAGCTCGAAGATATTGTCAGATATAACATAGACCCCGAATCCATTGCGGGTATGAATTATAACGGCGTATTTGTATCGGCGGACAAAACAAAGCAAAGCATCTTTGTATCGCTGTTCGCCATGGTGAATGTGTTTAACACTCAGAAAAAACTTACCCGCATGCTTTCTGACAGCTCCTTTGACATCTGCGATATCGGAAGGCGTAAAACGGCGGTTTACATAATTGTCCCCGACGAAAAAACAACCTACAATTTCCTTATCACAACATTTATAAAACAGGCTTATCAGACGCTTATAGCCGAGTCGCAAAAGGAAAAGGACGGAAAGCTTCCCATAAGGGTGAACTTTGTTCTTGACGAGTTCTGCAACATACCTAAAATCGACGATATGCCGGCTATGATAAGCGCCGCCAGAAGCCGCAACATACGGTTTTATCTTTTTGTTCAAAGTCTGCATCAGCTAAGGGAGCGTTACGGCGATTCCTCCGACACCATAAAGGGAAACTGTGAAAACTGGGTATTCCTCGCTTCAAAGGAGCTTGCGCTGTTAGAGGAAATATCGGAGCTATGCGGCCGCAATAACAATGTTCCGCTTATAAACACCTCGGAGCTTCAGCACCTGCGCAAGGATATGGGAGAGGCACTTATTATACAGGGAAGAAATTTTCCTATTGTCACCGAGCTTGCCGATATAGATGATTACAAGGTATTTGAAAAGCTGCCCCAGGCGGAAAGAGAAATAAAGATCCCCAATAAGCTTGCTTTCTTTAACCTTGATTCGGTGTTATTTGACAAGCAAAACCCGA
>DNUB01000252.1:0-4008 GCA_003508605.1 Oscillospiraceae bacterium
CGAACGACAATAATTGTGCGGTGTCGCCTAAAATCACATTTCAATAAAATGCTCCATAAGACTGTGACCCACATCAATAATTCTGCCTGTTTTCTCAGCCTCTTCTTCACAAAATCTTTCAACGCCCTCAGCATTTTTGCGGCTGTCATATATTAAATAAGGAACAGGCGCATTTGTATGAGTTTTAAGCGCAAGGGGAGTAGGGTGATCGGGGCAGATAAGGATTTTTATTTCCTCTCCCTCAAAAGCCTTAAGCAAAGGACCTAAAATCAACTCGTCAATAAGCTCGATAGACTTAACCTTATTTTGGATTTCAAAACGGTGTCCGCACTCGTCGGGAGCTTCAACATGAATATACACAAGGTCGCTGCCCTTTTTAAGCGTATCGATGGCGGCCTGCGCCTTTCCGCTGAAATTGGTGTCTATATAGCCTGTAGCCCCCTGAACATTGATTACCTCCATACCCGTAAACTTGCCGATCCCCTTAAGCAAATCCACGGCGGAAATCATAGCTCCCTTAAGCCCGTACTTTTCCTTAAACGGCGTCAGATCCTTGCGGACTCCCTCGCCCCAAAGCCATATGCTGTTGGCAGGGCGCAATCCCTTTTCCGCTCTCTTTTTATTGACCGGGTGATCTTTAAGCAGATCGTAGGAGCGAATCATCATATCAAGGAGCTTTCTGCCGTTTTCATTTGCGCCCAAATATTCGGTAATTTTTCTTCCCGTAATGTCGTGGGGAGGAGTAAGCGTTCCCACGTCCAGCGTGCCCTTGTCCCATATCAAGCAATGTCGGTAGCTTACGCCGCTGTAAAAGCTGAATTCGTCACTGCCCATTTTTTCCTGAATAAAGGCAATAAGCTCGGCCGCCTCCTCTGAGGAAATATCTCCCGAACAGTAGTCAACCATAGTTTTTTCTTCATACCTTTCCTCGTCGGAAAGAGTGACAAGATTACATCTGAATGAAACGTCCGTAGGCTTCATATCTATTCCGATGCTGCCCGCTTCAAGCGGAGAACGCCCCGAATAGTAAACGGTTGGGTCGTATCCTAAAACCGAAAGGTTAGCTACATCGCTGCCCGGCTTCAGGGTATCGATAACGGTCTTCACCAATCCCACCTCGGAAACCTTAGCCAGCCTGTCCATATTGGGTTTATAGGCAGTGCCCATTGGGGTTTTTCCCGTCAGATCCTCCCGCGGCAAATCTGCCATGCCGTCGCAAAGCAATACTGCATATTTCATTTTTTTGTCCTTTCCTTTTGCCCTTTAATACTATAATATTTATCCAAAAAAGGAATCCCTTCCACCTGAAATGTCTTTTTATCCAAGTAATTTAAAATACCGCCGTCCGTTTTAAAATCAAAGGTCAGTTTATAGCTGCACAAAGCCTGACCTTTAAAACCGTATTTAACATTGACTTTGTTAGCACCGTACTTTCCGTCGCCTAAAAGGGGATGACCTATATAAGCCAAATGCGCCCTTATCTGATGAGTTCTTCCCGTCAAAAGCTCGATTTCCAGCAGTGAAAGCTCCCCAAAGCTGTCAAGAACCTTATATTTTGTTTTTACAGTAAGGTTTTGAGCGTTTTTGACGTTCGTTATTCTTACTCTGTTAGCCTCCGAATCCTTTTGAAGATAAGCCGTAAGAGTATCCCCTCTTTTGGGCATTTCGCCCGCCGCAATGCAGATATATTTTTTCGACAGCTCACGGTTTTTGATTTTATCGTTAAGAATCCTTAAGGCTTCGGCATTTTTAGCCGCAATAACAATTCCGCAGGTGTTTCTGTCGATTCTGTTGCAAAGGGCGGGAGCAAAGGAATTTTCCCTTTGCGGGTCGTATTCGCCCTTTAGGTAAAGATATTTTTTTATTCGGTTAATCAATGTGTCGTCCGCAGCCTCGTTATCCGAATGTACCACAAGACCCTGCTCCTTGTCCGCAAGAATAATGTTGCCGTCCTCGTATACGATTTTAAGTCTGCCGCCTGCCTTGGTAAAATCCTCTTTAAAGTCTGTTTTAGGTTCAATAAGGCTGTCGGGAAAATATATACAGAGCAGATCGCCTTTTTTCAGACGGTAGGCGGCTTCCGTGCGCTTTTTGTTGATTTTTACGTCCTTGTTCCGCACCGCTTTATTGATTATTCCCGATTTCAGGGCAGGGAAGACCTTGGCTAAAAATCGGTCAAGTCTCTGTCCGCAGTCGTTTTCGCCGATTACAATTTCCTTTTTCATAAAATAATAAATTTATCTTTGTATTCTTATAAATCCGTATTTTTCAAAATGCTTGACAGCCTCGTTAAAAAATTCGTTCGAATTGGAGCAGTG
Organism: Oscillospiraceae bacterium; assembly: GCA_003508605.1. Classification (GTDB taxonomy): domain Bacteria; phylum Bacillota; class Clostridia; order Oscillospirales; family Ruminococcaceae; genus Ruminiclostridium_E. Next base: position 2,319 of record DNUB01000252.1, read on the forward strand.
ATCTCCGACGTCCTCAAGAGCCTGTTTTGCGTCGGTCCACCGTCTTTCTGCGCTTTCGTCCTCGCCAATATCACAGAACCATATCTGATTTTGCCAAGTGCCGAAAGCAAGGTCGATTATGTAGGTCTGCTTAGCCATTCAGCTTACCTCCCTTTGCGCCTCCTAACTTTACGTCTGCAAGAATATTGGATTCAAAGGTAAAGTTAAGGTTTTTCAGCTCTCTGTCACGCTTTAATGCAAGAGAAACCATTATATCCAAAAGCTGCGAATATTTAGTACCCAAAGGCTCCCACAAATAAAAAGCAAGACTTCCGGGAATGGTGTTTATTTCGTTAAAATAAATCTTATTTGTATCGGCGTCAAGCATATAGTCTATTCTGGCCACACCGCAGCAGCCAAGGCATTTAAAGGCTTTGACGGACATTTCTCGTATTTCCGTTCTAAGCTCCTCGGAAATGTCGGCGGGGATTTTTCTTTTTAAAGAAGCCATTCCGCTTGTCTTTGAACTCTTTGAGCCGCCTGTGTATTTATCGTCAAAGCTAAGTATCTCATGGGAGCTTACTGGCTCCTCGCACTCGCTTGCCTTTGCCTCGTCGCTGTCGCCGCAAACAGAGCAGTTTACCTCCCGCAAATTCATAACGGCCTTTTCCACAAGCACCTTTCCCGCAAACCCGAAAGCATAGTCCAAGGCTTCGTTTAATTCCTCCTTGTCCCTGCCAATTTTAATACCCACGCTTGAACCTAAATTTATAGGCTTAACAATAACCGGAAATCCTACCTTTTCCGTAATTTTTGCAATTACCTCATCGGATTTTTTGGCATATTCCCCCGCATTTACGGTCACACATTCAAGAACGGGAAAACCGTTGTCTTTAAGAACAGCCTTCATTACATACTTATCCATTCCCACTGCCGAAGAAAGCACATCGCAGCCCGCATAGGGAATGTTCAGGGTTTGCAAATAGCCCTGCAAAGCCCCGTCCTCAACATTAGTGCCGTGAACGATAGGAAAAGCCACATCGATTTCAGCTACCGTACTGTCACCGAACTTTTTCATAGGATAACACACAAGCTTTGTTTTATTCTGATCGCTTACTATTATAATTCGGGTGCTTTTCTTTAATAGCGCAGGAATATTGCGGTATTCCTCAATTTTTCCTACGCAGTCACCTGTATAGAATTCGTTGTTTTTGGTGATATAAACAGGGATAATATCGTATTTTTCACGGTTAAAGGCATTGATTGCCTGAACGGCGGAAATGACGGATACCTCATGTTCAACACTCTTTCCTCCGAAGAATACACCTACTCTTATTTTCATAAATTCTCCTTTCGTTTATGTACGGTGCAAAAAATATATGCGAATTTCGTTTCCGTTAAGCTATTCAATATCATTCCCGCATTTTTAATACATGCGGCAATGTCCTTCGGATCGTCCGGATATATTTCGATTTTGCTTACACCTGTGTCAATATACCTGTCTTGATTTTTATCGATTGATAAAACGAATCTGCCTTCGTCCGAAAGCAGTGCCGCCGCCTTGTCTATTGCCCTCTGCTTATCCTTAATGTGCATAAAGGTTAATGAAGAATAGATAATGTCAAAAGAACAAGTAAAGATGTAAGATAAAAAATCTCCCGTAATCAGTAAAACGTTATCGTATTTTTTTAGATTTTCTGAGGCTCTTTTT
>DNUB01000252.1:4271-7475 GCA_003508605.1 Oscillospiraceae bacterium
TCCGCAGAACTTTCCGCACAAGGGTGCGGTACGTATGGCAAGCCTTCCCGTACCTACACCGATTTCAAGAACCGACGATTGTTTGTTAAGCTTTAGACTGCTCAGAAATTCATTACCGTCCCATTTGTCCATATAAGCCTTAAGAGGTTCGGGGTCATGTACGGGATCGTTGTTTTCGTCTATCAGCTTATCATAATGGCAAACCATGTCTTTTTCACGGAAAAAATTATCTTTTTTCATGCTGACAGCGACGCCAGCCTTTCCAGATCCTGTCGGTCAAATACGAAATAGTCTCTTCCCGTTTCCCGCTCTGCCCCCAATCTGTCATAAAAAGCGGCTGAGGGTTTGTTCCAGTCCAGACAGCTCCATTCCATTCCCGAATATCCTTCCTCCAACACCCTTTTGGAGATTTCCGCAAGAAAGCTTTTTCCCAGTCCGATACCTCTGAACTCCTCACTGATATAAAGATCCTCCAAATGAACCTTGCACGCAGCCGAAAAAGAGCCAAATACGGGATAGTAAAGAGAATAGCCCACGACTTTTCCGCTGCAGTAAGCAAAAAGAACAACGGCAATATCCCTGTCAAAAAGCCAATACTCCAGCTCTTTCTCGGTGCCTGTCACATCCTGCGGCCTTTTTTCATACTCCGCAAGCTTTTTTATAAATTCCAGTATCAGGGGAATATCCTTCCTCTCTGTTTTTCGCACAGTCAGCTTGTTTTTTTCCATAAGCGTTTATTACCTTCCGAATCGGTGATTTTGTATCAATAATTATCCGGCAGATCATTTTCTAACAAAATTATTTTTTTCGCCCCGCCCGTTTTCAGCGTATCGCAATTTGCCAAAGCTTCATTAAGATTTTTTGCCGTAAAGATTTTTTCCTCGGGATATCCCGCTTCTTTAAGTCCGTCCAAAATAGGCACAGCCTGTTTTTCTCCCACGGCAATAACAAAATCGCAGACCCCCGCCGCCTGTTTTCCGAAAGCCTTGTTAAGCTCATACTCCTTTTCTCCCAGCTCCACCATTCCCGGAGACACCAGTATCTTAAAGCCCTCAATAAGTCCGAGGGTATCAAGAGCCGCTTTTGCACCTGCGGGATTGCTGTTGAATGCGTCGTCTATTATAACGGAATTTCCCTTATCCAAAATCTGCATACGGTGGGGAACGGCTTCAAGGTGACGAACGGGCATTTTTAATTCTTCAAGTGAAACTCCCATTTTGTTGGCAACGGCAATAGCCCCCACTATATTCTGAACATTATGCGCACCGATAAGCTTGGTGGAAAAATCGGCGGATTCCTCGCCGTGATGAACGGTAAAGCTCGTTCCCTTGGCGGTGACCCTGATATTGTCTCCATAGTATTCATAGGAGGAGTCAAAGCCGTAGGACACAATGTTTTTATCGGTTTTATGCTCTCTGATAAAATCATTGTCGTAATTTAAAAACACTAAGCCGTCGCTGATACAGTCGGCAATTTCAAACTTTGTCTTTATAATATTTTCTACCGACTTAAAGGTTTCAAGATGCTGTTCGCCGATGGAGGTTATCATAGAGTGCCTTGGGTGAACGATATCGCATATCTCCTTTATTTCACCCACGCCCTTTGCGCCCATTTCGCAGATAAAATAATCATAGGTTGCGTTAAGGGAGCCTCTTACGGTTTTAACCACTCCCATAGTGGTGTTATAGCTTTCGGGAGTCATCAGAACATTGTATTTTGCAGATAAAAGCTTGTTTAAATAAAACTTTGTGGAGGTTTTGCCGTAGCTGCCCGTAATTCCTATTACGGTAAGATTCGGCAATTCGTTTATAATACGCTTTGCGTCATTGATATAGTGATTGTTAATACCCTTTTCGACAGGCTTATTGATAAAATTGGCAATAATAGGCATAAAAATCGAGCAAACCTGCCAAAGGCACAGCGCAAAAAGATTAAAGCCGCTGTCGAAAAGGAAAATCATAGACAATGCGCAGACTAAACCGTAGACGGCTGCGGAGGTGACGCACATTCTTATAACTCTCGGTGTGAACACAAGTTTTTTCTTCACAGGCTGATTATTTTTGCAGAAAAACAAACCTATTATGATCAAGGAGCTGCAAATGATCAAATCCCATGTACAAACCTTATAAGGAACATTTATAAGAGCAGCACCGAAAATATTATCCTTGTCAATATAACCTGTGCCCACAGGATTTTCACCGAACAGAGCACCGTTCATAACAACACAGGAAAAGAGCGCAAACAAAGCGGCAACTAGGGGAAAGATATGCCGCTTAACAATGCTTTTAATATTATTTTTTATCCAATGAACCTGCTCCTCTGCACTGTATGAATTAAGCTGAAACATATGCATATAGTGAACAAAATTCACCGTAAAGCTTAAAAGCAGCGCCGAGAAGAAAACTATATATCCGATTATCAAAAGAGTGTAAGCCATAAAAACTCCTTATCTTACATCAAAAAAAGAATCGAGAATACGGCAAAATCTTCCGCCCTGCTCCAAAAAAGCATAATGTCCGCAGCCTTCAAACACCACCAGCCCCGAATCCTTAATCAGCTTTTCCATAAGCCGAGCGTCGGAAAGGGGAACGGCGTCGTCCTTTTCGCCCCATATAAGCAGGGTGGGAACGCTGATATTCGGTATAAGCTCCGTTAAATCCTCATTAACCACCTTAACAAGACACTGCCGCATAACAGGCGAAGCGGCGTTATAGTCCGCCGAGCCGTTTTTTCTTCTTAAATTCTCCAAAGCGTTTGGCATAAGCTTTTGACACGGCTTTGCCGAAAGAATGCTCCTGCCGATTTTATAAAGCCTTGTTTTGATCTTACCTTTGACCGTCTGCTTGGGGCGAATGCCTGCGCTTCCCGTAAGCACTATTTTTTCCACATTAAAGGGCAGATTTTTTCTTGACATCAGTTTGATTGTAATTCTTCCGCCAAAGCTGTGGCTGATAAGGAAACAATTTTTTATGCCCGTTTTTTCGCAGAACTTTATAACAAAATCCACATAATTATCCACATTCCAAGGAGTTGTGGGCTCATCGCTTTCCCCAAATCCGGGCAAATCGGGAGCGTAAATCTTAAAAAACGGCGTTAAATGGTTTATTATCTGATTAAAAAGTGTAATATTTGCGCCCCAGCCGTGTAAAAGCAGTACGCTTTGCTGTCCCTTGCCCTCGCATATATAATTTATTTTTAGATTAT
>DNUB01000252.1:7747-8014 GCA_003508605.1 Oscillospiraceae bacterium
TTATCGATTTCAGTAAACAAATTTTTCCTCCAAATCGAATAACTTTCACATACCATATTATTATAAAGCCATAATAAGCATTTGTCAAGAAAAATATGGCATATTTACTCATTTCCGCACTATTTCAAAATACGCTGACTCAAAATATATAAAAAATAAAATTCCTCCGAACAACAGCATCGTTCGGAGGAAAAGGGGAGAGGTGGAGGAATATATTTTTATCGGAATGTCCGTAATTATTAGGCGTAAGGATTTCCCCCCGCAATA
>DNUB01000252.1:8334-11492 GCA_003508605.1 Oscillospiraceae bacterium
AAGGATTTCCCCCCGCAATACTTCACAAAAGAAAATCACTTACTTTAGATTGCTTTTATTATATACTCCGAATATGATAGTTTTATGATAATTTAACATAAGTTTTTAAAAATTCAATGCCGAAATTCGTCGGTTTGACGTCAATGCTTGTTTGAAAATAAAGATAATGTCGGATTTTTGAACCAAAACGGTTGGAATTAAGGAAAAAACACAGTCAAACCGACCTTTGACGAGGCTTTTTGATGCTGAAGATGACTGTTCCGGGACGAAAAGACGGTGTTTCCGATTTTTAAACAAGCACTAATACCCCAAAAGCTTTGCTATTATTGCATTTGATACCAAAAATCCGCTTGGCGTAAGGGAAATGCTCTCACCGTTAAAATTAAAACAGCCTTTCGGGATTTTTTCCGCTTCTTTTAAAAGCGTTTTTGCATTTCCTCCCCGCCGCTTATATTCCTTAAGATTTAGTCCCTCTGCAAGCCTGAGTCTTAGCATTGCATATTCCTCAAAACCTCCGAAGGCCGCTCCTTCCGTATCTTCTTTCACAGCTTCCTGCCTTTCGGAGCGTATAAAACCGTCAATATCCCTGTTTACAAAAAAACGCTCACCATTATAGTATGAATGGGCGGCAGGTCCTATTCCCACATATTCCTCACAATTCCAATATTTCATATTATGCCTGCAAATAAAGCCCTCTTTGGCAAAGCTGCTTATCTCGTACTGCTTATAACCCAAGCCGTCAAGCTGCTTTACCGTATTCAGGTACATGTCGCATGTGACGTCCTCGTCGGGTAAGGGCAGTTCTCTTTGCGCATAGGGAGTGTTTTCCTCAATTTTCAGCATATAAGCGGAAATATGCGCAACAGGCAGCTTGCACAATTCCGATACCGTTCGGGAAAGGCTTTCCTTTGTTTGCAGGGGAGTGGAAAGCATTAAATCAGCGGAAATATTATCAAATCCGCAGCTGTAAGCCGTTTCTATTGACTTTATCGCAGCTTCTCCGTTATGCCGTCTGCCCAGTGCCTTTAACTCATCGTCGTTAAGACTTTGTATACCTAAGGAAATTCGGTTCACTCCCGCACTCTTAAGCTCTTTAAGATTTTCTCTAAAAGTAACGCCGGGATTAGCTTCCAGCGTAATTTCCGCATTATCGGCAAAAGGAATATTTCCTAAAATCTCACATATTTCTTTCCAAAGCAAAATCGGCGTACCTCCTCCGAAATACACCGTATCGAACCGTTCCTGCCTGTAATAACCCAAATTGCGTATTACAGCTCTTTTATACTCTTCAGCCAAGCTTCTGCCGTACCGTACCGAGTAAAAATCGCAGTAGGGGCATTTGGCAAGGCAAAAGGGAATATGAATATACAGTCCGGTCATATTATTCGTCTAACTTCAGCACGGCCATAAACGCTTCCTGGGGCACGGAAACGGTTCCGAGCTGGCGCATACGCTTTTTACCCTCTTTTTGCTTTTCGAGCAGCTTTTTCTTTCTTGTAATATCGCCGCCGTAGCATTTTGCAAGTACGTCCTTTCTCATAGCCTTGATCGTTTCTCTTGCAATAATTTTTCCGCCTATTGCCGCTTGCACAGGCACTTCAAAAAGCTGTCTGGGTATATTTTCCTTAAGCTTCTCGCAGATCCTTCTTGCCCTGGGATACGCCTTGTCTGCATGGACAATAAAGGATAAGGCGTCAACCACGTCGCCGTTAAGCATAATATCCAGCTTAACCAGCTTGGAGGGAGCAAAGCCGATTATTTCATAGTCGTAGCTTGCATAGCCTCTTGAGCGGGATTTTAAAGCGTCAAAGAAATCATAAACGATCTCGTTTAAGGGCAGCTCATAGTGAATATCCACACGCTTATCATCCAAATATTTCATATCCTTAAATACGCCCCGCCTGTCCTGGCAAAGCTCCATAATACTGCCCACAAAATCCGAGGGTGAGAAGATATGTGCGCAGACTATGGGCTCTTCCGACTGCTCTATTTCCGATACATCGGGGTAGTTGGTGGGGTTGTCTATCATTACCACCTCGCCGTTGGTTTTGGTAATTCTGTAAACGACGGAGGGAGCGGTGGTGATTATGTCCAAATTATACTCTCTCTCCAGTCTTTCCTGTATAATATCCATATGCAGCAGTCCTAAGAAACCGCACCTGAAGCCGAAGCCCAAGGCGATTGAGGTTTCGGGATCAAAGGAAAGGGAGGCGTCGTTAAGCTGCAATTTGTCAAGAGCGTCACGCAGATCCTGGTATTTTGAGCCGTCTGCGGGATAAATACCGCTGAATACCATAGGATTAACGTTTCTGTAGCCGGCGAGAGCCTCTTCGGCCGGTTCGTCGGCAAGGGTAACGGTATCGCCCACCTTCGTATCGCCAATGGATTTAATGGAAGCGGCAATATAGCCTACCTCCCCCGCTCTCAGCTCGTCTGCCGAGATAAGCTCCGTTGCGCCCATATAGCCAAGCTCCGTAACCTGAAACTCGGCCCCTGTCGCCATCATGCGTATCTTATCCCCCGTTCTTACGGTGCCCTCCTTAACTCTTATATGAACAATAACTCCCTTATAAGCATCATAGTAGCTGTCAAAAATAAGTGCCTTTAATCTTGCGTCCTTATCGCCCTTGGGGCAGGGAACGCACTTTACCACCTGCTCCAAAACCGCTTCAATATTTATCCCCATTTTTGCGGAAATACAAGGAGCGTCGTCGGCGGGAATCCCGATAACGTTTTCTATTTCTTCCTTTGCCTCCTCGGGACGGGCGGAGGGAAGGTCGATCTTATTGATCACGGGTACGATTTCAAGATCCTGTTCGACGGCAAGGTAAGTATTGGCAAGGGTCTGCGCTTCAATGCCCTGAGAAGCGTCGACGATAAGAATTGCACCCTCGCAGGCGTTAAGGGAGCGGGATACCTCGTAGTTAAAGTCAACATGACCGGGAGTATCGATAAGGTTAAAAACATACTCGCTTCCGTTCTCGGAGGTATAGTTCAGCCTAACCGCACGTGCCTTAATGGTAATTCCTCTTTCACGTTCCAGCTCCATATTGTCAAGAAGCTGCTCCTCCATATCCCTTTGGGCAACGGTTTTGGTAAGCTCTAAAATTCTGTCCGCCAAGGTGGATTTACCGTGGTCTATATGGGCAATGATACAA
>DNUB01000252.1:11799-12465 GCA_003508605.1 Oscillospiraceae bacterium
ATGGGCAATGATACAAAAATTTCTTATATTCTGCGGATATTCAAGTGCCATTTTAATCTTCCTTTTATTTGTAATTTCTGTAATAACTTAAAAATCACTGTCTGTTCTGCATAATCTCATCGTTTCCTCTTGCACCCATAATACGGATAAGCCTTGCATCAACATAATCATAAGTATTAAGGGGGCGGTCAAAGGCGTCGTAGGAGTGGGAAGCGATAAGAATATTTCCGGCATACGGAAAAAGTCCTGTTTTTGTAACGATAAGCGTATGGGAATATTCTGTTCCGTCAAAGGAAAGCTGTATCACATCGCCTATTTGTGCAAGCGACAGCGGCGCTTCCTCGCCGTAGGGTCCGTCCTCCTCATTGGATACAAGAAAATTATAAAGATACTCAACCCCCGTCCATGCTGCGCTTCTGTTATCGGGGCTTATATAGTACCAGCCGAAATCGGGAGTATAATTCATAACTCCGCAGCCTGCATAAATGCACTGCGAAACAAAGTTTGTGCAGTCGCCCCCTATTTCGTCAAAGGCGTAAAACTCGGGGTTTCGGGCATATGCCCACCTTTCTGCATATCTGACGGCGTCTTCTCGGTTATACATATTTTCCCTCCAAAAATAAATATAGTAATTTTTATGAGGGAAAGGCTTATGATAGAATTATT
>DNUB01000058.1:0-6247 GCA_003508605.1 Oscillospiraceae bacterium
GGACATCGGATTTTGATTATAAGTCCTAATATCCTAATATAATATTACAGCTTTTTAAAGAATTGTCAATATAAGCTGAATTTAATGTATCATTTTTTAAACACTAAAGCTTAACAGAATATCTATTACTAACAACTGACTGAAGAAAGCAGGCGATCCTTGCGGTTTTATTTTCCCAATTCTTTGTCTGCATTCAATCTATTACGGAGGAATTTATGAGCAGTGAAAAAAACAAACCCCTAACGCCCCTTGTTCTGCGCTTTCATCATCTTCTATGTCTTCCCTTATTTGAGGGAAAGGGCTACAGCGACGGCTTTTCGGAAAATATGGCAGGGATAAAGCGCAGAGCCGAAAGCACCGAAGAAAATATAACCTTTATCTGCGATTTTGACAGCGTCTGCAAAGGCTGCCCCAACAAAAGCGAGGCGGGCTGCCTGCTTAATGAGGACGGCAAGGAAAAAACAGAGGACAAGGACAGATACATCGCAGGGCTGTTGGGCGTGGAGGAGGGCTTTTCCGCAGACTATAAAACCGCCTTAAAAACGGCGGAGGAAAAAATACACAGTGACGGTTTTTTTAAAATCTGCGGTGAATGCCGCTGGTATAGGGCAGGGCTCTGCCGTTTTGATAAGTGGAGGGATAAGGTGGAAAAAATAATCAAAACATAATACAGCTTGTCGAAAAACCACGAAAACCGTTTGTTTTCCGACAAGCTGCCGCAAAAAGCAAAACCGAAAGGTTAAGATATCACCGCACAATGACCGCTTATCGTCCTTGTGCGGCACTGTCTTAGCTTTGGGAGAAATATATCAAAAAAGCCGCATGAGGCAGCGTGTAAGCCCGATTGTCCAGAAAATCCAGCAAAGCGTCCTTTTTGATAAGCCCGTTATTCACCGTCATTTTGGCAGTGCGTGAAATTGCCAAAGCCAGCTCCTCATCATTAAAAGCCTTTGGGAGAAAAGCAGGAACACAGGTTTTAAGCAGATTGTAAAACACCGCCGCAATAAAGTAATTTTTCCAGATACCCTCGCTTAAGGCCTGCGGAAAAATCAGATTGACCAAAATGTTTTCAATTATATAGGAACGCTCTTTTTCGATTTTTTCGTAAACCTCCAAGGCTTCAAGATATTTTGCAGAATTAAAGGAGGCTTCTATATTTTTATCGCTTTTAATATTCAAAGGCTTGCTTTCCTCAGGCTTAAAGGTTATTTCCAGGCTGTCCGCCACTGTCCGAAAAAGCTCCCTTAAATGCCCTTCGTCCCTATTTTGCGCCCTTAAAAGCATTTTTGCAAAAAGGCTTACCGATTTAACGCCATAGCTTTTCCTGCTTTGATCGGGTTTAAGTGAATCGGCAATTTCCCTGCTTATGTCAATATCCTTAAGCCTTCCTGCAAGCACGGGGATTTTCCCGCCCTCCCCATGGTTAATATACTCGTTTGCCTTTCGGGAAAAGTAGCCCAAAACCAGCATACGTTCGCAAACCGTAAGCCTGCGGTTCTGCAAAATCTCTATCTGAGTATTTTTTATCACCCAATAATAGGGCATACCCTCCCAGCCCGCCGATACTGCCGGAGCGGAGTATACGCCTGCGTTTAAAAGCCCGTCCCCGCCGTCATAATTTCTTTCGCTTAAAGCAAGCCCCTCCTTATGCTCTATCAGAAGCTGCGCCGTTTTCGGGCAGCTCATATCGAGGGAATAAATATAGGTATCCTCGCCTATTTTGGTTTTAAGTCTCGGAAACGTCCGACAGGCATAGCCCAAGCCGTCCCCGCCCAATTCCTTTTGCAGCATACAAAGCCCGTCCCCGTCCAGCAGCGGGCAAACTCCCTTTTCGTCAAGCCTTACCACCGCATAATCAAAGCCTTCGGAGTCTGCGTTTATTTTAACAATAGCCTTCTCTATTGTTTTTTTTAATTCCTCGCTGCACTGCGCATTTCTTAATTTAAGATAATCGGACTTACTGAAAAAAATGCTCCACTGCTGACAGCAGCTTTCGGGGCATTTTTCCGCCATACATTTAAATTCGCTGCAGTAGGTGAATTTTTTCAGCCTCATAAAAGCCTCGCCCCTTCGATAAGTTTTTTATTAGAACCCGTCCGTATAGGGATAGTGTGCGGATTTTCGAGCAGCTTTTGTCAATAACTGCGTTAAATTTTTTTGACTTTCTGCCGCCGGGTGAGGAGGAGGGCGCAGCGGTGCGTGATTTGAATTGCCATATATGCTGCGGCATTTTCCCGGATTCCCTATAGTATTATTCTACCGACTTCAACGCCTCGATCATATCGACCTTTTTAAGGTGTCTGTGCATATAAAGGGTGACGATTATGCTGAAGCCCAATGTGATTATTCCCGAAATGACATAGCTGAAGGGCATTATATCCCTGCCGAACATAACCATATCGATTTCGGCGGTTTCTATAATAAAGTAGGAAAGGAAGGTGCCGCCGAAAAGCCCCGCAGCTATGCCCATCAGTGTAAGGATCAGGTTTTCACGGAATATATAGCTGTCAACCTCCAAATCGTAAAAGCCCATAACCTTTAAGGTTGCTATCTCCCTTATTCTTTCATTGATATTTATATTGGTAAGATTGTACAGCACCACAAAAGCCAAAGCCCCTGCGCTGACAATAAGAACGCCTATTACCGAGTTAAGGGCGTTAAGCATACTGTTCATGGTGGAGACCATTTCCTCCTTGTACTTAACCGACATAACCGCATTTGTTGCAAGTAGCTTTTGCGCAAGACGGCTTTGCTCGTCTCCGTCCATCTGTTCGCCGTCCTCTGTGCCGAATGCCATTATATTGTATTCGGGTTCTTCGCCGAAAAGCCTGCTGTACATGGATTTTGACATATAAACGTAATGATTGGGATAGTTTTCTACACAGGCGGAGATCTCCGCCGTTTTCATATTCGTTTCATCCGGATAAAGCTGAACGCTGTCTCCCGCCTTTACTCCTAAAAGAATTGACAATTTTTCATCAATTAAAATCCTGTCCTCCTCAAACTCATAAATCTGCTGAGTTTTTCTGTCGCGGAAGGTGTAAAACTTCAACAGCTCCTCCTTATTTTCGGGAACAATCAGGTATGCGCTGTAAGTACCTTCTTCGGACTTTACAGACAATTTCTTCTGATAATACTTTACTCCCTTGCAGCCTGCGGATTTTAACAAAGAAAATATTTCCTCCTCGTCCCCGCTGTCTACGCTTTCATAGGCTAAAATGCCGCTGTAGGAATTAAGCTCGCCGTACTGCTTGCTTATGATTTCGCTTATGGAGTTATCCAATGCAAAGCCCACAAGAGTAAGGGCGGTGCAGCCCGCAATGCCCACTACCGTCATCAGCATTCTTCTTTTGTACCTGAAAAGATTTCTTGCGGTAACCTTTCCGTTAAAGCCCACCTTTTTCCAAATCGGCAAACGGTCAAGCAGGATTTTCTTTCCCGCTCTGGGTGCTTTGGGGCGCATAAGCTGAGCGGGCTGTTCGTAAAGCTCCGACTTACAGGAAAAATAAACGGTAAGCGTTACCGCCGCTGCCGAAACCGCCATACAAGCCAAGGTCAGAAGCCAGTCGGTGGGAATATGCACCACGGGAATGGAATACATCATACCGTAAGCCTTGATAATGACAAAGGGGAAGAGCTTTTCTCCCACAATTGCGCCCATGAAGGAGCCGGACACGGTGGCGGCAAGGGCGTAAAACATAAACTTAAAGATAATCTGCCCGTTGGTATATCCCAAAGCCTTCAGCGTGCCGATCTGCGAACGCTGCTCCTCCACCATTCGGGTCATGGTGGTAAGGCATACCAAGGCGGCTACCAAAATAAAGAACACCGGGAACACCGAGGCAATGTTGTTTATTCTGTCCGCATTTTCGCCGTATTCCGCATTTCCTATATAGTCGTCTCTGTCAAAGACATACCAGGAGGGATTTTTCAGATCCTTAAGCTCTCTTTTTGCTTCCCTGATCTTTTTTTCGCCGTCTTCGACTTTACTATCAGCCTCCGTTTTTCCCCTTTCGTATTCGGCAAGTCCCTTTTCATAATCCTTCCTGCCCTGCTCAAATTCCTTTAAACCGCTTTCATAATCGGCTTCTCCCTGTCTCAGCCGCTCCAAACCCTCGTTATACTGCGCTTCTCCCTTCGCCAGCTCCTTTGCCGCTTCCGCCAGCTGCTTCTCCGCCTTAGCCTTTTCGTTGGCAAGGCTGATTTCGCCCTCGGTAAGCTGCTTTTTTCCCTCCTCCAGCTCCGCCTTAGCCGCCTTTAACTCCTTTTCCGCTTCGTCAAGCTGCTTTTTTGCCTCGTCCAGCTGAAGCTTTGCATCGTCTAAAAGTGCTTTTGCTTCCTCCAGCTCCGCTAATTTTGCCTTAACCTCTTCTTCCGATGGGAATCCTTCAAAAAGCTCCTTTATTTCGGGAGGAATTTCGGGAATCAGATCCGAGGGAAATCCGCCGCCTATATCGGGAAGCCGCCCCTCCGATTCATGAAGCCTTTTATAGTATTCGTCAAGGGCGGTGTACAGCCGATACCCCTGCTCATAAAGGGCAAGATTGCCGTTATACTCCTCTAAGCCCCGATTGTATTCCGACAAGCCCGTATTATATTTTATCAGTCCCTCGTTATAGGCGGTTTCGCCCTCCAACAAACGCTGCTTATTATCCAAAATTTCCTTGTCAGCCTTTGCAAACTGCTCCCTTGCTTCCTCTTCTCCCTTATAGTAGTCCTCCCAGCCCTTGTCCAAATCCCTTCTGCCCTGCAGGGACTGCTCTTTTCCCTCGTCAAGCTGTTTTTTTGCGTCGGAAAGCTGTTTTTCCGCCTTGTCAAGCTCTGCCTTTGCAGCCTCCAATTCCTTTTTTCCGTCGGCTAACTCTTTTTCCGCCTCTGCTTTGCCCTCTGCCAGCTCCTTTTGGGCGTCTGCGATTTTTTTCTCAGCCTCTGCAATGATCTCATCATATCTTTCAATTTCTCTCCTGCCGCCGATTTCCTCCAAAACCGCCTTTATCTCCGCCGATTTTCTGTCAAATTCATCGCTGTAGGCGGTAAGAGCCTTTAATTCCGAGGAGGCAATATAGACCTCGGTATAAACCTCGGTTTTAAAGTTTTCTTCGGGTATGTAGATAAGGGTATTTATATTTCCGTTGCCTATTGTGGTATTTCCCTTTGAGGACATATCTATATAGGCGGGAGAAATGAATTTTCCCACTACGGTATATTCGGAAATTTTAAGGGTTTCGGAAATATCCTCCCCCTTTCCTGCGGTGAAAGCCAAGGTATCTCCTATTTCCCTGCCGCCGATAAGCGCGCCGCTGTCAACAATACATTCGTTCGGTGCTTCGGGGAAGCGGCCGTCCAAAAGCTCCAGCTTATTAAAGCTGTTATTTTCGCCATATTCCGAAAGGGACATTACATGAGCTATTTCCTCCTCGTTTCCCCCTGCGATAAGAGCGTCGGTAAAGTAACCGGGATAAACCTCTATCCCCGAAACCTCCTCCAACGCCTCTATATCCTTATCCGAAAAGCCGAAGGTGGAAACAAGGCGGTAATCTGCAAGACAGCCGTTTTTATAGTAAATATCCGCAGAGCTCCTCATATCGGGGGCGGCGGTTTTAACTCCCGCAAAAAAAGCCACTCCTATTGCCACAATGCAAAAAATAGACAAAAAGCGGCTTCTTGTCTTAAATATTTCCGCAACGGCATTTTTCCTGAGCGCACTTTTCAAGCAGCAGCCCCCCTTTTTTTATTATTGAATCTAAAAGCCTTGTTTGAGCCAAGACGTGCGGAGCACAGCCTCGCAGCAGGCTGCCAAAGGGCGGCTTTCCTTTCAGCCGATACCTTCAACCGTCAACGCTTTTATCTTTAAAACATTCTTACCATTCAATTTCTTCAATGGGCGTCGGCTGCGAATTGACCTCAATCCTGCTTACCCTGCTGTTTTTAAGATAAATAATTCTGTCCGCCATAGGCGCAATGGCGGAGTTGTGAGTTACAAGTATTATTGTCATTCCGCTTTGACGGCAGGTATCCTGCAAAAGCTTTAATATAAGCTTGCCCGTGTTATAATCAAGTGCGCCTGTAGGCTCGTCGCATAAAAGCAGCTTCGGATTCTTGGCCAGGGCCCTGGCGATGGCCACCCTCTGCTGCTCCCCGCCGGACAGCTGGGCCGGAAAGTTGCCTGCCCTCTCCGACAGCCCCACCTGCTCCAGCACTGTGGCGGCGTTCAGGGGGTTCCTGCAGATCTGGGCCGCCAGCTCCA
>DNUB01000058.1:6403-6529 GCA_003508605.1 Oscillospiraceae bacterium
GCTGCTGTTCTCCTCCCGAAAGCTGGGAGGGGAAGTTGTCGGGTCTGTCCTTAAGCCCCACCTGCTCCAAAATATCGAGAGCGGGTATGTAGTCAGTACAGGTCTGCGCCGCCAGCTCCACGTTTT
>DNUB01000058.1:6801-7184 GCA_003508605.1 Oscillospiraceae bacterium
TGCGCCGCCAGCTCCACGTTTTCCTTGGCGGTAAGGTTGGGTATAAGGTTGTAAAATTGAAAAACAAAGCCTATTTCGTTTCTGCGGTAACCGATAAGCTGCTTTCTGTTATACCCTGCAATATTCTTGGAATCGACGCAAATGCTTCCTCCGTCGGCGGTATCCATTCCTCCCAGAAGATTCAGCACCGTTGTTTTTCCCGAGCCCGACGGACCTAATATAATGGCCAGCTCGCCCTTTTCAATGGAAAAATTTATATTATCTGCGGCGGAGATGGTAACCTCTCCCACATGATACCTCTTGCAGACATTTTTTAATTCAACAAAGCTCATTTAACACCAACCTTTTACGCTTTTCGGGTTATAATCAAAATCCGATGTCCC
>DNUB01000084.1 GCA_003508605.1 Oscillospiraceae bacterium
GGGACATCGGATTTTGATTATATCCGCCGCTGAAAGACTGAATGGAACTCTCCGCCTAAGCGGCGGTAGACATCCGGATTTTGATTGTATGCGCAAAATCAAATGCAGTAAAAATTTGTGTCCCATGCGGGGATATAGGGATGATGCCTTAAATACAGCTTGTAGCCGCTGTTCATTTCCTTTACCAAAAGGGGCAGATCGGTTAAATCCTCCGTTCGGTGATATGCGGAGAGTATCAGCCTGGGCTTATGCTGTGATAAGGCCTTTCTTGCACCCTCCAAGGCTTCCCTTTCGCAGCCCTCCACGTCAAGCTTTATCAGTGTGGGAATCTTATCGCCAAGCATGCTGTCGGCGGATATTCCCTGTACCCTTACCACCTCGCCTCTTCCGTATCTGGTGCTGACCGAGCTGTTTCTGCCGCCGCTCCTGCGAAATTCAAGCTCGGTGTTTTCACTCCATGCCGCAGCGTTTATCGGGTGAAATATTCCTCTGCCCAAGGCGTAATTGCGTCTTACCAATTTGCCGAAGTTCTTGAAATCGGGTTCGACGGCGTAGATCTCGTTAAATTTCTTACCTGTAAGCCTTAAAAATTTCTCAACGGTATCGCCGCTGTATGCCCCCAAATCCACATAGGTCTCGTCGCTTCTTATATCCAAAAGGGAAAAAGCCTCTTCCTCAGGCGTTTCACAGTCCCTTAAATACTTTATATCCCCCGAAATCTTATAGTTTACTATGCTGTCAAAAACCTCTCTGGATTTTTCGTCCGCCAAAAGCTTGCGCACCCTGCCTAATTTTTTTTCATTGGCAATTACATAGCCGCTGTCAAAAAGCCCTTCCCCTATTACGGGAACATCAGGCGCATACAGCTCGTACCTTTCCGCAAGATCGTAAAGTCTGTTCATAACGTCGGGCAAACTGCTGCCAAAGCACACGACTATTATAAAATCTCTGTACTTTTCCTCTATCTCCGACAGTTTTTTTACCTGATAACCCAAAAAGCTGTGACCTCTCACAAACTCATCGCTTGCCATAAATTCGGCGGGCTTTATTCCAAGCTGCTCAAACACAGCCATTATCTTTTCCGCACCGTCGCCCATACCGTACATCACTATGGGCTTGTCTGCTGTTTTAAGCCGCTGCCATACGCTTTGCGGCAAATTATCAAATTCCATGGCTTTGACCGTTCCCTTTTAAAAAATGTTATCCGCAAATATTTGCACTGTCAAGCTCTCCGTCAACATTTCCGCTAATCTCAACGGAATGACCCCAAAACATATCGTCATCGTCAGCATAAGCGGAAAATTCGCCCTCTTCATTGATACTGAATTCGGATATATGTATTCTCTCTGCAAAGCTTTTTTCGGTTATAGGCGCAGTGTTCTCCTCATCGGAATCCTCCTGCCATTCGTTGGCATTTCCGGTAAGCTCTTCCGCCGCAAATCTTCGAAGCTTTTTATCCCACTTATCCAAATCGGCATAAATCCTTTTAAAATGATCCAACGCCTTACCGGCAGCTTCGTCATCGTCAAAATCACATTCCAGATAAATACTGCACTTCCTGCCTGCCCAATCGATTTTTCTTGTGAACCAATCAAATTGACGATCCAGTACGAATTTTCCGCACAGCTCGTCATTTATTTCAACAGGCGTAAGATATTCATCTAAAACCTTCTGTAATTCGGGTTCCTTAACATCTCGCTCCAACACCTCGGTAAGCAGAAAATAATATCTGCTCCGATCTCCTCTGCGATTTTCCTCGGTTTCAGACCTGCACTTAACACGGTATGCTGTAAGTTCTTGAAGATCATATCTCCATTCTCCGCTCTCGCTGTCCTCGCACAGCCATTCAAGATAGCCACTTTCATGAACAAAACTATTGTCGGAAGGGTCGATAAATGCGAGAAATTCCGCAGAAGGAGTCCACATTCCTTTTCCAAAGCTTCCCGCCGAACCCACCGATTCAGATAAAAGAACAATAAGCTCTTTTTCTTCCCTAACATAGCGTGATTCAAATTTTTTAAATTCGGATTGATAGCTCATGGTCTTTAAAATTCCTTTTACTCTTATTCCACAGTAACGGACTTGGCAAGGTTTCTCGGCTTGTCAATAGAACACTGTCTGTCCAAAGCCGTATAGTAAGCCAGCATCTGCAAGGGCACCGCCGCTACTAAGGGCATAAGTATATCGTCGGTTTCGGGCAGCCTTATAATATAATCCGTAATTTCATCATGAACAACTGCGCTGTCACGGCAAACCACTATAACCTTCGCCCCTCTCGACTTGACCTCCTCCACATTTGCGGCAGTTTTCGGGAAAAGTCTTGTCTGCGTGGCAACGGCAATTACCGGCATATCCTCGTCTATAAGGGAAATAGTGCCGTGTTTTAATTCGCCTCCCGCATAGCTTTCCGAATGGATATAGCTTATTTCCTTCAGCTTTAGGCTTCCCTCCATGCTCAAAGCATAATCAAGCCCTCTGCCTATATAAAGCAGACTTGAAGCGTTCATCAGTTTTGAAGCAACTCTCTGATACTGCGCCTTCCTGTCAATACAGATCTGAATTAAATCGGGAATGTGCAAAAGCTTATCGGTATATTCCCTGCACTTTGCCAGATCTATTTTTCCCCTTGCATAGGAAAGCCGCAAAGCGAACATATACATAAATGCGCACTGTACCATATAAGCCTTGGTGGAGCAAACGCTGATTTCAGGACCTGCAAGGGTTTTCATTGACATTTTTGCTTCTCTGTCAATATGGCTTCCCGCCACGTTAACGGCCGCAAGAGTATCCGCCCCTATTTCGTTTCCGTATTTAAGAGCGGCAAGAGTATCGGCAGTTTCTCCCGACTGAGAAATAACAATCATAAGATCGTCTTTTGTTATAAGGGGATTTCTGTATCTGAACTCGGAAGCAATATCCACGATAACGGGAGTGCGGGCCATTTCCTCAATAACGTATTTCCCCACCATTCCCGCATGCATAGCCGAGCCGCAGCCCACAACATATATATTTTTGTAGCTGCGCAGCATTTCATCGGTAAGACCGCATTCATCAAAGCTCGGTATACCCTGTTCGTCAATTCGGGGGGAAAGAGTATTTTTAAGAGCGACAGGCTGTTCATGTATCTCCTTAAGCATAAAGTGCTCGTAGCCGCCCTTTTGAGCCGCCGTTTTGTCCCATTCCGCAGTTTGCAGCTCTTTTTCTATAACATTTTTGTGAATATCGTAAAAAGTGACGCCGTTTTTGTCAATTTCCGCAATTTCTCCCGCCTCCGGCAGAAAATATTGATTAGTATATTCAAGAATTGCGGTGATATCCGAGGCAATAAACATTTCTCCCCTGCCCTTGCCCACAACAAGGGGGCTTTCCTTTCGCACCGCAAAAATTTTGTTTTTATGTTCTCTGAAGATTATGCCCAAGGAATAAGCACCCTCAAGCTGAGCCGCAGTCATTGCTATCGTTTCAATAGGATCGCCGTTGTAGTTGTAATCCAGCAGCTTTGCCACCGTTTCGGTGTCCGTTTGGCTTTCAAAGGAGTATCCCTTTGAAATAAGAAATTCCTTGATTTTACGGTAATTTTCGATAATTCCGTTATGAACGATAGTAATTCGGGCGTTGCCTATGGGGTGAGCGTTTATATCGGAAGGCTCTCCGTGGGTAGCCCAGCGTGTATGTCCTATACCCGCAAGGGCTCTCAGCGGACCCTCCGCATCAAGACGCGGAACAAGACCCTTGTCTATTTCCCCCTTGGCTTTTACGGTTTTTATCTTATCGCCCTCGAAAACGGCAATGCCTGCCGAATCGTAGCCTCTGTACTCCAAATTCTTTAACCCTGTTACCAGAATTTTTTCACAGGCTCTGTCGCCTGCATAGCCAACTATTCCGCACATTTGTTTTCCCTTTCTTAAAATACAGACCGATACTTTTGGGTTATACTCTTCAATAAAATTCTTATTATAATATATACTACAGTATACCACAAAGCAACATTTTTTGCAAGACATTCAAAACCGAGGTTCTGCTCCGAAAATCGTAATGAAT
>DNUB01000334.1:0-164 GCA_003508605.1 Oscillospiraceae bacterium
ATAGAGGGCATGAAACAGGCACAGTGTATTACGGAACAGCTAAAGGCGGAAAACGCCTTAGAATGGGTCGGGAGGATGAATAACATACGGGCATGTGCGATGGAGATTGTTGAGAAAGAGATTATTTACGCATAGGCAACGGCGGCAGAGGGTAAAAGCTCTGT
>DNUB01000334.1:474-618 GCA_003508605.1 Oscillospiraceae bacterium
GCAGAGGGTAAAAGCTCTGTCGCTGTGCATTTGTAAAAAAAATATCTGTCTACTTGACTTTTAAACACAAGATGCGTATAATAGTAATGTTACTAATAGTAATATATGGAGGTTAACGATGGACAATATCATTCTTGGGCTTTT
>DNUB01000334.1:672-3791 GCA_003508605.1 Oscillospiraceae bacterium
GGGTTTATCAGCTATGAGGAAATAATTGATAACGGAAAGTATAAGAAAATTTATTGCATAACCGAAACAGGAAGGCAACATTTCTTCAACTGGATAAATGCACCCATAGAAGAGCTAAGTCCTAAAAGCCCAGAGTTGGCAAAGGCTNNAAACACATAATGCGTATAATAGTAATGTTTCTAATAGTAATATAGGGAGTTAAACGATGGACAATATCATTCTCGGGCTTTTACTTATGTGCAATAGAACAATCTATCAACTAAGGGAAAGAATAGATAAAGGAATCAATTTGATGTATAGCAGTAGTATGGGAAGCATACAGGCAGCTATAAGAAAATTGCTGAATTGTGGGTTTATCAGCTATGAGGAAATAGTTGATAATGGAAAGTATAAGAAAGTTTATTGCATAACCGAAAGTGGACGGCAACATTTTTTCGAATGGATAAATGCACCCATAGAAGAACAAAGTCCCAAAAGCCCAGAGTTGGCAAAGGTCTATTTTATGGGATTTTCTGATAAAAAAAACCGTGAAACAAGCATACAACAGCATTTAATATTTTTGAATAAACAATATAATATGTTAGAGGCAATATGTGAAGAAGCAAAAAACATCAAGATTTCAGAGGATAATAAAGATATACTTAACTATCAGTTTGCTTCCGCTCTTTATGGCAAAGAACTGATTAAATTTAAGATCGACTGGTTTGAAAGTTTGTTAAGAAAGATGAGGAATGGTGAAATATGAAAGAATACCATTTAGAAGAATCGCCCATTGTTTATTATATCAGTAGAAAAGAAAAGGCTGAGTGGATACTTTTTATACACGCTGCTTTTGTAAATCACAATATGTTTCAAGCACAAATTGACTATTTTCAAGATAAATATAACATTCTTACCGTTGATATTATCGGTCACGGTAAATCAACAAAAACACGAAAAGGCGATAGTATAGATAAAATGTCATCGTGGATAAGCAAAATCCTAAAAACAGAAAAAATAGAAAAGATACATATTGTCGGTATTTCATTGGGTGCCGTATTAGCACAGGACTTTGCTAACCGATATCCAGAAGCCGTGCAGTCACTTGCCTGCTTCGGCGGTTATGATATAAATAACTTTGATGTCAAAATGCAGAAAGAAAACAGTGCATCGCAGCTACTTATAATGTTTAAAGCTATATTTTCAATCAAATGGTTTGCAAAGTCAAATAAAAAGATATCCGCTTACACTTTGCAGGCTCAAAAAGAATTTTATGATATGAATATTCAATTTCCTAAAAAATCGTTTATGTACTTAGCTTCTTTGAAAAGCATGATAAATGTAAGACAAGCAAATCCGAGGAAATATCCTTTGCTGATCGGCTGCGGAAAATACGATATTCCTATGGAACTGTCAGCCGTAGAAATGTGGAAGAAAAACGAGCCGGAAAGCAGCGTGATTATTTTTGAGGGAGCAGGACATTGCGTAAATATGGACACGCCAAATAGATTTAATACCGCTATGGAGGAATTTTGGTCAAGTGAAACCCGCAAATGTTAAAAGTAATGGGTACGCTGTCTTATGCGCTTTGGCAGTTAGGAAACTATCAAGTACAGTGAACTGTGTAAAGAGATGACCGACATAACCGATGCTGTATTTGCCGCATACCCGAACCTGCTGATTAAAAACAAATTTGCGAGCCGGAAACTCTATGACGAAATACCTTACTGAAACGTCTAAAATACGTTTATATCAATGGAATTTCATTTCAGCAAGGTATTTTTCCGCATAATGAACGGCAACAGCACCGTCCGCCGCTGCGGTAACGATCTGACGCAAGGCTTTTGTACGTATATCCCCGGCTGCAAAAACGCCTTTTACATTTGTCCTTGTGCTTTCATCGGCTATTACATAACCCATAGGATCGAGAGCAACACTGCCGCCCAAAAAATCGGTTGCCGGCTTTCTGCCTATGCTGACGAAAACTCCCTCACAGGCAATATCCGTTATTTTCTGCGAATTAACATCACTTATCTTAACGCCTGTGATATGCCCGTCAGAAATTAGCTCGGACAGGGTGCTGTTCCATAGAAATTCCACATTTTTTGCCTGAATTAAAGGCTCGTGATAAATTTTTTCGGCTCGCAAGCTGTCACGGCGGTGCACTACATACACCTTTGCCGCAAGATGTGACAGATACAAGGCGTCGGCCGCGGCGGAATTACCTCCGCCTATCACCAAAACGGTTTTTCCTTTGTAAAACCGTCCGTCGCAATGCGCACAGTAATGAACGCCCTTGCCCGTCAACTCCTGTTCCAGCGGCACACCCAATCGCCGTGGGTTTGCTCCGGCGGCAATCACAACGGTTTTCGCATAAAATATATCTTTTTCCGTCCTCAAAGCCTTCACCTTATCGGAAAAATCCACCGAAACAATCTCCGCATACTCGGTTTTCACGCCAAACCGCTGTGCGCCGTTCTGCATTTTAATACCAAGCTCAAAGCCGTCTACCCCCTCGTCAAATCCGGGATAATTATCTATCTCCCCCGTAAGGGCCATCTGACCTCCGGGAGACATTCTCTCGATCACAAAGGTGTCAAGTCCTGCTCGGGCGGCATATAAAGCGGCTGTATATCCCGCAGGCCCGCCTCCGATAATGATCATATCATAAATATGCTGCATATTTTATGCCTCCTGTTTTTACCGTATTTGTTATGTGAACTAATCCTGCCGTTTGCCTGACGGCTCGGTATCCCGATTATTTATATTCTGTACAAATAAATTCAGAAAGGTTTTTTTGCAGATAACAAACCCATATGACCTCTGTCCGCCGCTTTGCCGATAACCGTCTTATACGTAAAACCTTTTTCCGAAAGGAGCTTGCAATGGAAAAAGAACTGTTTGAATCCGCATATCGGGAGATTTTCCCGTTTTGGAACGAAATTTCCGAATCGGATCGGGATTATATCTGCCAAAATTCCTTTGCGCTGACCTATCCGAAAGGAACCAATATCCATAGCGGAGGCGAATGCTCCGGGGTGATCCTTGTTCGTTCGGGCAGCCTGCGTCTTTATATGATGTCCGAGGACGGAAAGGATATAACTCTTTACCGTCTGCACAAAGGCGATATATGTATGCTG
>DNUB01000334.1:4088-4281 GCA_003508605.1 Oscillospiraceae bacterium
CAAAGGCGATATATGTATGCTGTCAGCCTCCTGCGTCTTGCAGTCGATCACCTTCGATGTTTTTGTTGACGCCGAGGAGTTAAGCGAATGCTATGTGATCGGCGGCGCTGCTTTTGCCGAGGTTTCCGACCGCAATCCGAAAATAAAAATATTTGCGCTTGAAACTGCGGTAAGCCGTTTTTCGGATGTTATG
>DNUB01000334.1:4583-8311 GCA_003508605.1 Oscillospiraceae bacterium
CCGTTTTTCGGATGTTATGTGGGTCATGCAGCAAATTCTCTTTATGAGTATGGACAAGCGGCTTGCTATCTTTCTTACGGACGAAAGCGCAAGGATAAAATCAAATACCCTCACACTGACTCACGAGCAGATTGCCCGTTATATAGGCTCTGCCCGTGAGGTTGTATCAAGAATGCTGAAATATTTTGCCGCAGAGGGCATAGTTGAAGCTTCCAGAGGCGGAATAAAAATACTTGATAAAGAACGGCTGCGAAGGTTAACCCTCTAACATGGCAAGTATCTGCGCCTTCGGTCTTGCTCCCACAGACTGGTTGACAATTTTACCGTTTTTAATTACTGCCAGCATAGGAATGCTTGCCACGCCAAACGTCTGTGCCAGCTCCGGCTCCTCGTCCACATTTACCTTTCCGACAAGATACTGTGGATTTTCCTCGGCAATTTCGTCTACCAAAGGCGACACCATACGGCAAGGTCCGCACCAATCAGCGTAAAAATCAAGAAGAACAGGCTTCTCGCTTTTCATTATTTCACTGTCAAAATTGTTTTTGTTAATTTTTAAAACCGACATTTTAAAATCTCCTTTTCCATATTTTACGGACTCCTCTAAAAACCGGGAGGTGTCCTTATGTTTACATTATAACCGATTATTTTAAAGCTCTCTGTGATTATGTCACATTCGGTCTTTAGGCCGTCTAATATGATTATTTAGATAGCCGGCATTGGATCATTCACAGCATTTTCGTTTTACTGCGCTTTTATTATTGACTTATTTCAGAAAAAAATGCACTTATACTATTTTTATACCCTTTTGTGCGCTGTAATAAAAATACCCGATGCAAAAGCATAGGGATTGAAATTAAAACAAAAATATTTATATGTGAAATAAAAGCGGTTAAGCATATAATCAAAACCCGAATGTACCCGCCTGCCCCATAAGCAAAAGGCAAAAACTCCATTAGACGGCGGATACGGTTTATTCCTTATTTTCCTTTTCCCTTTGATTAGCCCTGAAGGAAAGGTAATTTTCAAGGATTACCGCAGCCGCTACCGCATCTATAACTGCCTTGCGCTTTTTTCCCCTTTTGTTAACCTCGTTCATCATCTGATGGGCGGTAACAGTAGTTCCCCGCTCGTCCCACATTTCCACAGGCACATTTACAAGGGTGCGCAGTAAGTCGGCAAACCGACAGCATTTTTCGCTTCGAGGACCTTTAGTTCCGTTCATATTTATGGGATTGCCCACTACCAGCATTTCGGCTCCGTTTTCTTCTGCCGCCCTTGCAACCTTTTCGGCACACCTTTCAAAGCTCCACTCGTCAATAATGCACAAGGGAGCAGCCAAAACCTCGTTTTTATCGCAGCAGGCAAGACCTGTGTGAGCGTCGCCGTAATCCACCGCCATTATTTTCATAAACCGTTATGCTCTTTCCTTGTACTCTTTAAGGGCGTTGGCAAGCTGTGCGGGACAGGATGTTCCCTTTCCGTTGCAGTCAATGCCGTCAAGTCTTTTTATAACCTCGTCAACGGTCATACCCTTTACAAGGCTTGAGATGCCCTTAAGATTTCCGTTGCAGCCGCCGATTACCTTTACGTCCTTAATGATTCCTTCCTCAACTTCAATGGTCATTTTGCGTGAGCAAACTCCTTTGGGTGTGTATTCAATAATCATAGTATAACTCCTATCTGCTCGTTAAAGAGCTTTTTATTTTTAAAGAAAAATATTGTATATTTTCTATATAATACTGTTTATCTGTAAAATTTAATTACTGTCATCAGACTGAAAAGCTATCCCCTTTTTTTCATTTTCCCATGCCTTTGCAACCGCCCTTGCAACGCTTTCGGCAACATTTTTGTTCAGCGGACTTGCAATAATATTTTCGGGATTTATTTCGTTATCGGGTATGACCGAGGCAATAGCGTAAGCTGCAGCAAGCTTCATATTTTCGGTTATTTCCTTTGCTCTTACAGATAACGCTCCCTTAAAAATACCGGGAAAAACCAAAACATTGTTGATCTGATTCGGAAAATCGCTTCTGCCTGTTCCAACAATATACGCACCCGATTCCTTGGCTATATACGGCATAATTTCGGGGACAGGGTTAGCCATTGCGAAAATAATCGGCTTGTCTGCCATAGACTTTATCATTTCGCCTGTAAATAATCCCGGCTTTGAAACGCCTATAAGAACGTCTGCGCCCTTTACCGCTTCCTTCAGGCCGCCCTTTTTAATATTGACATTTGATCTTTGGGAAATTTCGCTGTGAGCGGGATTTTCATATTTATCTTCACGGTTTATTATGCCGCAGAGGTCAACCATTATCAAATCCTTAATGCCCAAGCTCAAAAGAAAGCTTCCTATTGCAATTCCCGCAGCTCCCGCACCGTTAATGACAACGGTAAGATCCTTTATTTCCTTGCCCGCACATTTAGCGGCATTTATAAGAGCGGAGGCAACAACCACCGCAGTACCGTGCTGGTCGTCATGGAAAACAGGTATATCAAGCCTTTCCTTTAGCTTTTTTTCGATTTCAAAGCATCTCGGTGCGGCTATATCCTCAAGGTTAATGCCTCCAAAGCTGTCGCTTATAAGCTCAACGGTTCTGACAATCTCGTCTACGTCCTTGCTTTTAACGCAAAGAGGAAAAGCGTCAACTCCTGCAAATTCCTTAAACAAGCAGCATTTGCCCTCCATAACGGGCATACCTGCCAGACCGCCTATATCGCCCAAACCCAATACGGCAGTACCGTCTGTGATGACCGCCACCAGATTTGCCCTTCTTGTAAGGTCGTAGGACAGCTCCGGGTCTTTTTGTATTTGCAGACAGGGTTCTGCGACCCCCGGAGTATATGCAAGAGACAGATCCTCTCTTGTATTGATAGGTGCACGGGAAACCACCTCGATTTTTCCCCGCCATTCATAGTGCTTTTTTAACGCTTCCTGCTTTGTGTCCATCGCTTAATTCCCTTCATTTAATACCGAGTGCCTCTAAAAGCCTTGTTAGAGCAAGGACGCACGGAGAGTGCCGTCTGCTGCGTCAAACCTCCACGCAGGGCATACAGCCTTGCTTCGCCGGATTTCCTTGCAGCCGATACGCTCCACCCGTTTTTGCTTTTCAAACCGGTTTTTAGAGAAGCCCCTGTTTTATTGCATCAAATTCTTGACATACAATCTGTCTGTTCCGTTACCGTAATTAACAATATCCCCGACATAGCGATATCCGTATTTTTCATACAAGCCCGTATGTATTGACGGAATATATGTTTTATCAAATCCGTTTTCCTTGGCATATTCGTTTGCAAAAGCAATCAGCTTTTCACTTATCCTGTGTCCTCTGTATTCTTCTGCCACAAAAACACCAGATACCCATGGATATATATCAGGCAGCGGATAATAGTCTCTTTTTCTGATAAAGGCTATTCCCGCAATCTGACCGTTTACCGCTGCGGCAAAGGGAGTTTCCCAATCGGTAAACGCCCATTCCCGAAGCTCTCCCAGCATATGGTCTTTTACATCCTCCCATGAGAAATTTTCAACAAAGCGAATCAGCTTATCCGCCAAATCCGTATTTTTGTCTACCTTTTTCAGTTCTAATGCATCCGTGCCGAAATCTTTTTTTGCGGCCATAAAATACCTCTATATTTTTTCTCTCTTTAATTTATGTATTTTTATGAGCTAAAATTTTACTCAAGGATTCCTGCGGAGTTAGGTTATATCCTAAGGATATAGG
>DNUB01000334.1:8562-9699 GCA_003508605.1 Oscillospiraceae bacterium
GTCAGGTTATATCCTAAGGATATAGGGTAATGATTGTAAAATCCGTGGAAATCACTGCCGCCCGTAGCAATAAGTCCGTACCTGTCACATATATCAAGAAGCGTTTTTTCATCTCCCGGCTTTAAGCTCTGATGCCATACCTCAACTCCGTCTAACCTGTTATCCTTTGCAAGCTCCTCAATAAGCTCGAAATTATCGAATACTCTCGGATGCGCCATTACCGCCAAGCCGCCTGCGGAATGTATTAAATCAAGAACAAAGTGAACCTCGGGGCTTGACATTGTCTCGTTGCTGACCTCAACGGCGCAAAGCCCGGTTTTTGAGTCAAAAAGCTCATCGTAAACCTCGCCGTAAAGCTCCGTAGTATAACCGTAATCCATTAAGGCGTGCATTATGTGACCCTTGTATATAGCCTTGCTGCCCGAGGAATACTTTACTATGTTTTCCAAGGTTATGGGATATCTGTCAAGAACCTTCATCGCCATTTTTTTGCCCCTTTGACGGCGCATTTCACTGTTTCTCATGCAAAGCCCTTCAAGTCGGTCGGGCTTTTGCGGAACATAGCATAAAATGTGCGCTTTGGTTTCCCTTTTCCCGTCATAGGCGGAAAATTCCACTGCGGGAACTATTTCGATCCCGTAACGCTGCCCCAGCACATTTGCCCTTGAAATAGAGGAAAGACAGTCATGATCGGTTATGGCAAGGTAATCTATTCCGTTTCTTTTAGCCTGCGCAATAACCTCCTCTATCCCCAAAGAACCGTCGGACAAGGTGGTGTGACAATGCAAATCTGCTTTCATAATTTTACCTCATAATGTAGTGGCAAGATATTCGACGGCAGTCGGTGATCAATTCGTATCCTGCATTTAAACTCTTTCATTCAACAATACCGATTTTTATAACATTATATAAATTATAACATTTTTATTCAACAAATGCAAGTAAAATCGACAAATAGTTTTCAATGGGATCTGTGCTGTCAGTAAATATACCTAAAGCATGGTTCTACTTCCAGAATCGTAAAAAGGTAAAATATAAAGGCTGCCAAAACAGAACATCAGGACAAAAGAATAATGCGCTATTCACCAAAAGCCGCCCCAACCCCGCCCCCACAACAATTTTAATGACAGCACCAAC
>DNUB01000318.1 GCA_003508605.1 Oscillospiraceae bacterium
GGACATACAAAGGTTGTTGACCCCGCCGTTGAAGCCACCTGCACGGAAGCGGGCAAGACCGAGGGCAGCCACTGCTCAGCTTGCGGCACCGTAATCAAGGCGCAGGAGACGATTCCCGCCAAGGGGCATATGGAAGTAATCGACCCCGCCGTTGAAGCTACCTGCACGGAAGAGGGCAAGACCGAGGGCAGTCACTGCTCAGTTTGCGGCACTGTGATAATTGAATCGAAGATTATTGCGGCACTCGGACATGATTGGAACGAGGGCAGGATAACAAAAGACCCTACCTGTACCGAAAAGGGGGAAAAGGAATTTCAATGCTCCCGCTGCAATGAAACAAAAACAGAAGATATTGCAGAAAACAATCACAGCTTCGGAGATTGGCAAAGCGACGCCGAAAGACATTGGAAATTATGTACGGAATGCAATATAAAAGAATTTGAATCCGAGCACCAATGGGATAAAGGCACCGTTACAGTCTCTCCCACGGAAGACAGCCCCGGAGAAAAGCTGTACAGATGTACAGTCTGCGGTGAAAGCAGAACTGAAGAGCTGCCCGCCTTAGGCGGCGACCATAAAAACGGCATTATTACAAAGGATGTACGGCCGGGTGAAAACGCACCTAAAACAGAGTTTGAAACGCCTCTTGACGAGCTTATCGAAGCGGTGCTTACCGCTGAGGAACGGGAAGCCGTTAAGAACGGTATGGATATCGAGATAGTTCTTACCGTTGATGACGGAACGAAATTTGTTTCCGATGAGGATAGGGCGAAAGTTGAGGCTGCCATTGACGGCATAAATAACTGTAAGCTCGGACAGTATCTTGATATAAATCTGTTTAAAATATTGGGCGGCGATCAAAAAAGAATTACTGAAACAAGCGCATTGATCACCATTAAGTTTGAGGTTCCCGAAGCTCTTCGCAGCGAAAACGGAAAATATTCGGTTATTCGTGTTCATAACGGAGAAGCAAGCGTTCTTTCCGATTTGGACGATAGCTTAAATACGGTAACGATACAAACCGATAAATTTTCAACATATGCTTTGGTATACTATGAGGAGGTCCAAAGCCCCGTTCAAAGCGAAACGCCAAATGGCAGCGATGACAATAACGACAATAGCAACGACAACGACGATAACGACGACAATCTCCCAACCGGATATGCGGTATCGTTAATACCCTTTACGGCGGCTATTATTTTTACCTTAACATCTTTCCGCCGTAAAGAGAAAAAATAAAAGAACTACAGTATAAAATCCACAGCGGCTTTTGGGAGCTGCTGTGGATTTCGTTATCCTGCATCGGAGGATTTGTATTATACTAATTCTTGATTGAAAGTATTAGTTTCGATAAACCCGATATAGCGGGCTTATTGCAGTCAGTATTAAAAAGAATTACTGCTTCAGCATTATTTTGAGTATTTCCCGATCGGTTTCACGCATTCCGTTGCGGGCAAGGGCGGCAACATTTTCAATAGTTTCTTCAATTCCCGAATTAACAATTCCGTCTCCGCCGTAAAACTCCCTGCCATGCATATACATATTCATTCCAAGGAGTCCGGCTTCCACCGCCGAAGCAATCTTGGCGGCACAGGACGCCTTTGCTCCGTCACAAACAACTCCTGAGTTAATGGCAACCGCATTAACGATTGTATGTGCAATTTCCGTAAACCGACCGCCGTAAAGGTAAGTAATGCCTGCTCCCGCACCGCAGCCCGCAGAAATTGCACCGCAATATGCCGAAAGGCAGCCGATGCCCGTTTTCAGGTGAACCGTCACAAGATTGGAAATAAGCAGTGCCCTGTAAAGCTGTTCCTTTGATACATTCAACTCCTCGGCATAAACGATAACCGGAAGCGAGGCGGTCATACCCTGATTACCGCTTCCCGAATTTATGACTACAGGCAATTCACAGCCGTTCATACGTACGTCAGAGCCTGCCGCCGCCCACGCCTTTGCACGATTGCCGACGCTGTTGCCGTTGGCTTTTAGAATAATCCTTCCTATAGACGCTCCCCAGTTTCCCGACAAGCCCTCCCTTGCAATGGCGGTATTGTATTCGATTTGTCGGTCAAGAATCTCCTTAACACCCTCAAGAGACGTTTCCTCTGCATAGCTTACAATATCCTTTACCGAAAGCATTCGGCGGTCGGCCTTTGGTTTTTCCTTGTGCAGGCATTCGGCGGAAAAAATAACAGACCCGTCCTTTGTAATTTCCGTAATATTTGTATGTCCGTCAAGAAGAGTAACCGACGCTGTATGCCCTTTTGCTTCAGCTTCTATAACAATTTCAAACAGTCTGTCCGATTCGGACTGTTTTACCGTAAATTTGGCTTTTTTAAGATAATCCCGCAGCTCTGAAATCTGTTTCTCGGTAACGTCCGACAGCACCTCCAGCTCTTTATCTGCGTTGCCGCCGATAAAGCCTATGGCGGCTGCCGTTTCTATTCCCCTCATTCCTCCCGTATGCGGAACAATTACGCTTTTTACATTTTTAATGATATTCCCGCTGACGGTAACAGTCGTTCTTTCAGGCAAAGCTCCCAGCGTTTTCCTTGCCGCTGCCGCCGCATATGCAAGTGATATGGGCTCGGTGCAGCCCATGGCGGGGATAAGCTCCTCCTTAATTATTTCGGTATATAAATCTGCTGTTTTGCTGTCTATCATTTTAGTTTCCCCTGATATTTCCGGCTGAATTTGCTTTACTGATTTTTGATACAATACAGTAGAGGCTCTTTAATAATCACTTTTGCTTGCTTTATGTAAAAATGAACTGTTTTCATAAGAATAATATAAATTGTTCTTACAATTCATCGGGTGAATAACTTCCAAATCCTTCGCCCAACACCTCGTGCGCATCGCAGACAATAACAAAAGCCTTCGGATCAATATCGGTTACGGCTTTCTTGATTGCCGCAATTTGCTGACGCTTAAATGCGCAAAGCACCATCTGTTTATCATCGCCGTTCCAGCCGCCCTGACTGTTGACCATAGTAACACCCAGATTCATCGAAAGAAGCATTTCCTTAATTTTCCCGCTTTCCTCGCTGATAATATATGCCATTTTTGCATGTGTGCCTCCATAAATCACAAAGTCTACCGCCAGACTGAACACATACATTGAAGCAATACCGTAAAGGGCGTTGTTGACCTTTCGGAACACAAGCGCATAAGCGATGATTATGATAACATCAACGGCAAGGCACAGCTTGCCCACCGAAATGTGATGAAATTTATATTTAAGCAGCTTGGCTGCAAGCTCTGTACCTCCTGTGGTAGCTCCGAATTTTAATTCCAGACCTGCGGAAACACCTGTAAGCAAGCCGCCGAACAAGCCTGCAAGAATCAAATCGTCCATTTTCGGAAAGATATAGATCATATTAACAACATCTATCAGCAGGGAGCTTACCGTCATGGCATAAATAGAAGAAATCAGCAGCTTTATGCCCTGCTTTTTGGTTCCGATAATAAACAGCGGAATGTTCAAAACTACGGTGGTCACGCCGATTGGCAAAACGGGAAATATATGATTAAGGATCTGTGATATACCTGTAAATCCGCCGTTTGAAAGTCCGTTGGGCTGATAGAACCAGCAAAATGCCACCGCATACAGCATACTCGCCGCTGTAATAAGTGCGTATTTTTTTATAACATCCCAAATCTTCCTCCAAATACTCATACCGTTCTCCTATCAAATCAATTTTTTTGTTTTTTTCAAAGAAACTTTTTATATCTATATACATCTGCAGCATCAGACAAAAACAAATTTTCTGTCTGCCGTAAATGTCCTAAATTCCGACTGCAGTAGGCAAGCAAACGGGCGTTAACCCTACCTGTTTCAAATCAAATCGCAGCGCACCTGTAAAAAAACTGCGTTTATTGCAATAAAGGTGAATGCGGCAATAAAAGCAGGATTTTTTGTATTCAATGAAGGACAGTGCCCCGAATTTATGAAAAATCAGGGACGTAAGTCCCTCAAGGTTTCAAAAGCTTTTGCTATTCGTCTATATAATTATTATACGCATTTTTCAATAATGTGTCAATACGTTTGAAAAGGGAAAATCCCCGCTTTGACGGGT
>DNUB01000027.1 GCA_003508605.1 Oscillospiraceae bacterium
TCAATAATAAACAAAAAACAATTGCGAATAATATAAAAAATTGAAAAAAATACCGAATTTTTTCGAAAGACTATATGAAAAGATACATTTACGGTTGAAAAAAATTTTTAATGGGTTTAAAATATAACCGAAAAAATTAAAGCAGGTTTAAATGCACATAAAAAAATCCGGATGTCCCCCGCCTATTGCAGTAAGCAGAAGGCAAAAACTCCGTCAGGCGGCGGATTCCGTTCGGTTCTTCGGCGGGAGACCCGGTCTTTGCTGAAGCCCTAAGGGGTTTACGCCCCGGATTTTTCAAAAATTCGGGGCATAATTCCCGCCAATAAAATAATTAAAAATGCGTATCCCGGTCTCTTGGGCGGAGGGGATATACCGGGTTTTC
Source organism: Oscillospiraceae bacterium (assembly GCA_003508605.1). GTDB lineage: Bacteria > Bacillota > Clostridia > Oscillospirales > Ruminococcaceae > Ruminiclostridium_E. The sequence goes on from DNUB01000027.1 coordinate 383, forward strand.
ACCGGGGATACAGACCCCTCGAAGTCCGAAAGGATATTACAACAGGAAAGGTGGACGGCGTAATGCAAAGCACTGTAAACGGAAGCTCTATTCAAACTATTATAGAAATGGACAAAAGGGCGAGAGAAAGAGTAGCAAATGCTAAAAAAGACGCCGAGGAAATCAGAGCCGAAGCCGAGGGAAAGAAAAAGCAGCTTCTTTCCGAATACCGCAGCAACTCTCAAAAAAGCCTGCAGGAGCTGGAGAAAAGCTGTCGGAACGAGGCGGATGAAGAGATCGGTCGAATAAATGCCGACAGAGATAAAAAGACGGCGGAGCTTGACAGGAAGCTTGATCAGAACCGCAATTTGCTTATGAATAATATATTTGAAGCAGTTACAGGCTGCAAACGGAGGGCTTGACCATGGCCGATGCAATTACCGCAAAAGCCAGAGCCATTTACGGCAAACGCCTTACCAAAGAGGATTACAATAATCTGCTGCACAAAAGCGGAGTCAGCGGAGTGGTGGCATACCTTAAAACCACCGAAAGGTATCGTGCCGCATTTGCAAATGTCAACGAGAATCAGATACACAGAGGTCAGGTCGAGCATATTTTGGAAAAGCAGGTTTTTGAGCTTTACGATAAGCTTATCCGTTTTATATCGGCGGATAAGGATAGCTTTTGCAGCTATATGATAAAGGAACTGGAGATAAAACAGATAGTTTCCGCTTTGGTACACATAAATGCAAGCCAAAAGGACGGCTATCTGAGGGAAATGCCCGCATACCTTGCTGATCGGCTTTCCTTTGATCTGATGAAGCTTTCAAAGGCGTCAAGCTGGGAGGAGGTTCTGGACGTTGTTTCCGACACTCCTTACCATAAGGTATTAAAGCCGCTGCTAAAGGGCTCGCAGACGGGAGAAAGACTTGACGAATGCTCGGTGGCACTTTACAGCTATTTTATAAAATGGGCTTTTAAGGCTATTGACCGGGAATATAAGGACGATGAAGCCAAAAGCTTAAAGGAGATTTTTCTGAGGCAGTCCGATTTGTCAAACCTGATGATCTGCTACCGAAAAAAAAGCCTGTTTAACGAGGACAAGGAGCAGATCAAGAAATCTCTTTACGAATATTATTACAGAGTAACTCCCGCCGTTATCGACGATATACTGTCGCAGCAGGACGCAGACAAAAGGCTGCTTTATCTGCTTAACAAGCTTTATCTTAAGGATAAGATCGAATGCGACCCTATGTTTTTGGAAATATCGGTTCGCCGATACAACAGCAGCTTTTTTAAAAAGCAGCTGAGCTTCACCTCCAACGGAACTATGGCTTTGTACTCTCTTATGGGGCTTTGTCAGGTGGAAAGATCCAACTTGCAGAAAATAATCGAAAGTGCAAGATACGAGCGTTTGCCCGAAGAGACGGAAAAGCTGCTTGTATATTAGAGTACATTCGCTAAAGCTCGGTATGCGTTTTTTCGGCAGGTATTTCTGCCTTCATTGAATCAATACAACAGAAAATCGGAAGGGCGATTCTAATGGCTATTGAAAAAATGGCTCTCGTTCACATCGAGGGCACGCTGAAAAGAGTAAACAAAGCTCTTATCAAATGCTGTGAAAGCAACTGCTTTCACATTATTACCTCCTCAAAGGGCGGAGACGGCGGAAAGGGCTTCCGTGCGTTAAAATCAAAAAGCCCCTTTGCTCCCATTATGAACCGAGCAATGGCACTTGCGGACGGGCTGGGCATAGAGATCAAAAAGGCGGACTATGACGATATCGATATGAATGTCACCATCGACTTTGACAATTACTATAAGGATATCGAAAGCAGATACAACAATCTGTTTGAGCAGAAGCTTAAAATCGAGGAGGCGTTAAAGGATCACAGCACCTCGCTTATGCAGGTTGAAAAGATGGCGGGCCTCGATACGGATTTCAGAGATATTTTTGCCTGTAAGTATGTTAAGCTAAGATTCGGCAGACTGCCCGTTGACAGTGTTTTAAAGCTTGATTACTACGACGATAAGAATTTTATATGTTATCATTTCAAGGAAGAAAACGGTTATTCACAGATTTTGTATGTTACCCCCGCCGCAGACGCAGTGGAAATAGACGATATATTTGATTCGCTTTTCTTCGAGCGCATACACCTTCCCGATTACATCAAGGGCGACGCCGACGAAGCAAAAACCGAGCTGCTAAAGCTGGTAAAAGAGGAAAACGAGAACCTGGAAACCGTAAAGGCAAAAATCGGTGCGCTGAAGCTTGAGGTGGAGGACGATTTCTTAAAGGTCACAAGCAAATTGGCTTCTATCGATCAAAGCTATGATTTAAGGCAAAACGTTGCCGCCGTCAACAATAAATTTTTTATGTCGGGATATGTACCCAAAAGAAAGCTTAAGGAGTTTACCGAATCGGTGGAGAGCGTCGGAGACGTCAGGGTAATCGAAAAGCCCGTTGACAGCGAGCCTAACTCCTCGCCACCTGTGCTTTTGCATAACTGCTGGCTGTTCAGACCCTTTGAAATGTTCGTTAAAATGTATGGTCTTCCCAACTACAAGTGCTTCGACCCCACACCTTATGTAGCGGTAACATTTATGCTGATTTACGGCATAATGTTCGGCGATCTGGGACAGGGAATCTTAATAACGGTTCTGGGAATTATCCTTGACAAATGGAAGCACGTCAAGCTTGCGCCCGTTATGCAGAGAATAGGCATTACCTCGGCGGTATTCGGTACTCTTTACGGCTCGGTGTTCGGAAACGAGGAAATAATCAAGCCCTTCTTTAAAATTCCCTCGGTATATGAGGCCTTGGGCTATTCGTCAGCACCGAAGGACATCTTTCAGGTTTCCACCGTTCTTCTTATTGCGGCAATAGGAATAGGCGTTGTATTGGTGCTTATATCTATGGCTATGAACATCGTCACAAATATAAAAACGCCCAACTGGCTTTCCGAAGCGGTTATAAGTCCCAATGGGATTGTGGGAATGATTTTCTACGCCTCCGCAGCCGTGGGAGCCGCTCTTACCCTCGGTTTGGGAATAAACGTATTTACTCCCGTTTATATAATTTGCCTTATAGTGCTGCCGTTGGTTCTGATGTTCTTAAAAGAACCTATTGTAAGCTTTTTCAACAAGGTGTTAAGACCAAAGGCTAAAGCCGACACCTCCAATATAGTCCATGCGGTAAAAACCTACAGTGACGCAGTCGCCGAGCTGAAAAGCGTAAACGAAAGCGAAATTCTTCTCGACAAGCTTACAGGCTTAGGCTTTGTAAAGGCTCAATACGGCTCGGTTTCCCTTGACGGATACAAAAAAATAAGCTCCGCCGTGGACGGCGATTACGTATTTTATCCCTTCCAATCCGATGAAAGCAATGTTTACGGCGTTTATATCGCTCCGGTTAAGGAAATGCCCGTGATAGAAAGAGGCTTTGCGGCTTTGGGCTTTAAGAAAATGAAAATGCCCGAGCATATCGAGGATATACGAAAGGAGCAAAATCTTCACCTTTCCGACTATATGGCGGAGGCGGTGAAGAAGGAGCACAAAAGCGTCGGCAGCTTTATAATCGAGGGCTTCATAGAGCTTTTTGAAGGCTGTCTGAGCTATGTTACAAACACTATGTCCTTTCTTCGTATCGGAGGATTTATTTTGAGCCATGCGGGTATGATGCTGGTAGTTTCCACCCTTGCGGGAAGCGAAATGTCCGTAAAATATATTCTGGTTCAGATTTTGGGCAACCTGTTCGTAATAGGTATGGAAGGCTTCTTGGTGGGTATTCAGGTGCTGCGTCTTGAGTTTTACGAGATATTCAGCAGATTTTATAAGGGTGACGGAAAGCCCTTCTGCCCTCTTGTTACGACCTTTGAACCTAATGATTGACGAATCTGATTCGAGATTCGCACAAGGCTTTTGTGGCGGCAGGCTCTTAAATCTCACGGCAAAAACAGCATTTTCGCCTGTCGGACGGCAATCCGTTATTAAAACGGGGGGATAACCCTTAAATATAAAATAATTTTTATTCGGAGGAACAAAAAATGGATAAAGCATATCTCTTTCTTTTACCTTTAATTGCAACGGCACTTATTATTATACCTCTTGTAATTGCCATAAAGCGCAAAAAGTCGGGCAAGCCCGTAAGCATAAAAAAGTCGATCCTGATTAACGCCTGCTCCTTTATCGGCTGTATGGCGCTGATGATCTGCGTTATGCCCGCATTTGCGGGAGCTGAGGGCGCAGATGCGGCGGCGGAAGCGGCCGGCGGTCTTTCAAAGGGTATGCAGTATCTGGCCGCCGCACTTTCCACAGGTCTTGCAACAATAGGCACGGGTCTTGCGGTAGGTCATGCCGCCCCTGCGGCAATAGGCGCAACCAGCGAGGACGACAAGAACTTTACAAAATCGCTTATTTTCGTTGCTCTCGGCGAAGGTGTTGCTATTTACGGTCTGCTTATTTCCATTCTTATTCTGTTCAGCTGATTTGATTTTCGGAAGGACGATCTGATGAAATTTTATCTTATAAGCGACAACACCGATACTCTTATGGGTATGCGTATGGCGGGTATCGAGGGAGTGCTGGCACACGAAAGCGGAGAGGTAACGGAACAGCTTGAAAAGGCTATGAAGGATAAAGAGGTTGCCATTATTCTTATGACGAAAAAGCTTATAGATTTATGCAGGGACAGAGTCTACGAGCTGAAGCTGAACTGTCCGAGACCTTTGATAGTCGAGATCTCCGACCGCCACGGCGACAGCCGCATAACTCAGACGATCAGCGAATATGTCAATGAGGCTATCGGTCTTAAAATATAGAATCTTTTCAGGCTTTTATCGGAATAACAGAAAGGATTAAGGCTATGGATAATTTGGAAAAAATAGCCCGGTTTGAAGAGGCTATCAACAAGGCCGCCGACGACGAGATCGGGGCTTTGCTTGCCGATACAAAAAGGAATGCCCGGGAAGCGGTCAAGTGTGCCGACGAGGCATATCTGGAGGAATGCTACCATACCGTTTCAAGCGAGACGAAGAATATAAAAAGAAAATTTGCCCATGAAATTTCTCAGAGGAAATTTGAAGCGGCAAAGGAGGTTTTTGCTCACCGCAGCATGAGAGTCGAAGAGTTTTTTGACAGGCTGGAGGAGGAAATATCCGATTTTTCCAAAACCCCCGAATATGAAAAAAGGCTTATTGCATTAACCGAGGAAACGGAAAAAGAAAGTGCCTTTAACCAAAATACCGTGATTTACGTTAAGCCCGAGGACGAGGAAAAGCTGAAAAAGCACTTTCCCAACGTAAAAATATGCGCCGACAAAAAAATCAAATTAGGCGGAGTTCTGGTTTTCTTCCCCGAAAGATCGGTTTTTGCGGACAAAACCTTTGACAGTGCCTTTGCCGAGCAAAAGGCGGAATTTGTAAACAATAAAATTATGCAGCTTTAAGAATCTGCTTTCACTTTATGAAATGTCACGGAAGCCCTCCGCTGCTGCCGCATTAAAGGGCGGCTGCCAAAAACAAAGATTTTGGCGATATTCCTATTGACAGTATAATTAAAATCCGGATGTCCCCCGCCTTTTGCGGCAA
>DNUB01000086.1:0-1164 GCA_003508605.1 Oscillospiraceae bacterium
AAACGAATACGGTGCGCCGTCGGCTTTCTTTTTATTAGGCATATACTGTCAGTTTTGCTTTTCATCGGGTTTTATAGGTTCTCGGGAAGAAAATTTGCATTTTCGAAAATTGTAACCGTTTTGTCATTGATTTAACTGTTTTTTTGTGCTAAAATATTCAAATAGCAATATTTGGCTCGTATTTTATCCTTTAAGCACATTGGGAGGACTTGCAATGAAGCTTAAGTCAAAAGCTTTTGTACTTGCCGCTTTGACGGCGGCATTATCTCTTGCCGGCTGCGAGAAGCAGGACGATGTTTTAGACGGTCTTAAGGAAGCCGATATCTCCTACATAATGAAAACGGATATGACCTGCGTCAACGGTGAAGAGCTGTACGTAAAAACTCCTTTTTATGTAAGCTCGGATATTCTGATACGGTATGAAAATCCCGTTTTTTTTGACGGCAGAAGGCTTTATTTTTTCAGAAACAGCATTACCGAAGCGGAAGCAAACGAGGACAAAGCTGCAAAGGGCGGAGCTGCGGCTCCGAGAACGGCGGTTATTGCCTGCTATGATACGGAAAAAAACGAGGTCGGGCTTATTTTGGAGGAGGACAACAAAAAGCATATAAGCTATACCTTTGCCGCCTTCAAGGACTCATATCTTTATTACTACCGCCTGGAGCAAAAGGACGGCGGCGGCTCTCCCGAGGATAAAGCCGCACTGTACCGAATAGGGATAGATGAAAAAAAGGCGGAAAAACTCGCCGACGTTCCCGTTATAAACGGCGCTGCGGCAAGTTCGGGCAGAGGAGTGGCGGCGGGAGACAGCCTTTACTTCGCACAGTGGCAGTACGGCGACGGCGGCAGCACTTATACCGCTTATTCATATAATACGGAAAGCAAAAAATACGAGGAATATAAAACGGGTATAGGCAATCTTATGAAATACAAAAACGGCATTGCTTACACAAAGGACAACGGAGGGGTATACTGCTGCGATCCGTCGGAGGGCGGTGAAACGGAAATTTATACCTGCCCTCAAAATGATGAAAAGGAAAAAATAGCTTTTTATTCCAACGGCGAAAAAATATTTTACCGACTTATTATCGAAAGCGGAGAAACAAACGCTGCCGAAATAGGGTATATTTCCGAGGGAAAAAGGAAAAGAATAGGCTGGGACAT
>DNUB01000086.1:1479-3107 GCA_003508605.1 Oscillospiraceae bacterium
GGCTGGGACATAAACGGCGGCGGCGCACCCGTCCATATGGAGGGAGGTAAATTGCTGCTGATCGATACCCCCGACAAAAAAAGCCTTATTTATGACGAAAAGTACAACTGTCTTGTGCGTATAAATCTTAACAGGGAGGATTGCCGAGGATTTCCCGCAGAGGATTCGGTAATGTTTGTATGCTGCGACAACGGAGGGCAAAATCCCATTTTATATCTGTATTCGAGGGAAAAGGTGAAGATACAGATTCCTTCGGCGGCAAACGGTCTTAACGGCAATATGCTGGAACACCCTTGACTTGTCATTGCTCCCCAAACTAAAGCTTGCCGCGGGACACATGCACATATAAAAATTATCAAGGAAAAAGCGCAGAAATATGCCGAAATGTGAGTATTTTTGACCCAAATATTTTTTATTCGCATCAGGTATTGCGGCAGTATTTATTGGGGAAGCAATAAGGGGTACATCTATAGAAAGGCGGGACATAAATGAAAATAACGGTTACGGATATCGATACGGTCACAAGAGGCGATCTGTCCTTTGATTTTCTGGAGCGGCTCGGAGAGGTGGCATACTACGGCGTCACTGCGGAGGATCAGGTCGCAGAAAGGATAAAGGATTCGGATATAGTGCTTTGCAATAAGACCGTACTTAACCGCAGCAGCCTGGAAAATGCGGAAAAGCTGAAATATATAGGCTTATTCGCCACCGGCTACAACAATATTGATATTGAATACTGCAGAGAAAAAGGAATTGCTGTGTGCAACGCTCCCTCCTACTCCACCGATTCGGTGGCGCAGCTTACCTTTGCTTTAATATTGGAGCTGACAAACAGAGTTTGCGATTACCGTGCCCTTACGGACAGGGGCGATTGGATTAAAAGCCGTACCTTCAGTATGTTTCCCATACCTCTTATGGAGCTAAGGGGGAAAACCATAGGGATAATAGGCTTCGGAAGCATCGGAGCAAAGACGGCGGAAATCGCTCTTGCTTTCGGTATGAGGGTTCTTGCTTACAACCGCTCTCCCAAATCGGCAAGGGGAGTTGAATTTACTGAATTGGACCGCCTGCTTTCGGAAAGCGATTTCGTTTCTCTACACTGCCCGCTGAATCGGCAGTCGAAAAATTTAATAAATGAAAATACCTTAAGCAAAATGAAAAATGGGGCATATCTTATTAACACCGCAAGAGGCCCTATTGTTGATGAAAATGCGCTTGCGGCTGCGCTCAGATCGGGAAAGCTGGCAGGTGCGGGACTGGATGTTCTCTGCAGCGAGCCTATGAGCCGGGACTGCCCCCTGTACAATATTCCGAACTGCATAATCACTCCCCATATCGCATGGGCGGGACTTGAAACAAGGGAAAGGCTTCTTAAGATCGTTTTTGACAATATAAGCTGTTTTTTAAGCGGAAATACCGTCAATAACGTGGCAAGGTGAAACGCAGCGCAGTTTTATCGGAATCTCTAAAAGCCGCTGTGAAAAGCAAAAACGGACAAGGTACGCCGAATGCGAGGAAAGCCGGCGAAAGCGGGTTAACGCCCGTCGAGACGAATTGACAAAGCAGGCGGCGGGCTTAATTAAGTCTTTCAGCGTGAGACCCGATCCCCGCTGAAACCCCGAGGGGCT
>DNUB01000086.1:3388-3590 GCA_003508605.1 Oscillospiraceae bacterium
CCCCGCTGAAACCCCGAGGGGCTTGCGTCTTCGGATTTTCATAAATTCGGGAGCTGCCCCTCATTGAATTGTAATAGAAAAATCAAAAACCGATAACGGTCAGAAAAAAGGAGGTATTTCTTATGAGCAGAATTTTAGTCGCATATTTTTCAGCAAGCGGAGTTACCGAAAGGGTTGCGGAAAGACTTGCGGAAGCAGCAGG
>DNUB01000290.1 GCA_003508605.1 Oscillospiraceae bacterium
TGGTGAATAGCGCATTATTTTTTTGGACTGCTGTTCTGTTTTTGTAACTTTTTTATCTTTTTACGATTTTGAAAGTTGAACCGTTACATAAATCGGATCGGTATTACAGCTCATTTGCAGAAATCCGCTAAAGGAAAACCAAAATTCAGCAGTCACAATAAAAAATTATATCGGATTTCCCCGCTTGCTTTGTGCCCTTATAAACATTGGTATCCAAACCGCCTATATAAAAACCGGCTTTTATATAGAACAAACACGCTCCCAAATTGTTGTCCTGTCCCTGCGTATATATGCCATTGTAGCCCGATGACAAAGCAATCTCTTTTGCCTTGTCAATCAGACGTTTTGCAACTCCCTTTTTGCGGTATTCCGAATTGACTTTTAAATCATACAAATACATATACTTAAAAAACCCGCTCTGAAGGACTGCAAGACCTATGCAGACATTGTTGTCATACGCTCCGATGAATGTACTGTTTTCAATCATTGCGTCATAGTCATAATTTTCATCGGGAAAACACATCTCTGTTTCATTGGCGAATTTTTCAACGGTATAACTCCATTTTTCGTTGGTGTATTCGGGTATCATTCGCCCGAACAAAAGAAAAGGCTGATTGGGGATATTGACGTCCGCCTTGTGCTCACCGTCAATTATCTTTATTTCTATCATTTGGTTCTCCTTACAATTCGAATTTGACGCCGCTTACTTTTTGCCCATTACAGCTCGTTTCTGCTCTTAGCCGTAAGATAAGCGTTGATAAATCCGTCGATATCCCCGTCCATAACCGCCTGAATATTGCCTGTTTCATGTCCCGTGCGGTGATCCTTGGCAAGAGTATAGGGCATAAAAACATAGGAGCGTATCTGGCTGCCCCACTCGATTTTAAGCTGCTCGCCCTTGATATCGCTGACCTTCTCCAAATGCTCCCGCTCCTTTATCTCGATAAGCTTGGATTTCAGCATACGCATTGCGTATTCTCTGTTCTGAAGCTGGCTTCTCTGGGTCTGACAGGCGCAGACTATTCCCGTGGGCTTGTGTATAAGACGGACCGCCGAGCTGGTCTTGTTTACCTTCTGTCCGCCTGCGCCGCTGGAGCGGTACACCTCCATTTCAATGTCCTCCGGACGTATATCCACATTGGTGTCGTCGTCGATTTCGGGCATTACTTCAAGGCTGGCAAAGCTGGTGTGCCGTCTTCCCGAGCTGTCAAAGGGGCTTACACGTACAAGGCGGTGCACTCCGTTTTCCGACTTTAAAAATCCGTAGCTGTTTTCGCCCTTTATCAGTATGGACGCACTTTTGATGCCCGCCTCTTCGCCGTCAAGATAGTCTAAAAGCTCCACCTTAAAGTGATGACGCTCCGCCCATCTGTTGTACATTCTGTAAAGCATTTCAACCCAATCCTGCGCCTCCGTGCCGCCTGCTCCCGCATGGAAGGTGAGAATGGCGTTTTTGCTGTCATATTCGCCCGAAAGCAAGGTGACAAGCTTCATTTCCTCCAAATCGGACTTAAAGGCTGCCGCCTGCTCCCTGATTTCGGGCAGCATGGAAGCGTCCTCCTCCTCGTTGGCAAGCTCGATCATGGTAACCACGTCCTCATAGCTTTCCTTTAGCTTTTTAAAGCTGTTTATCTTATTTTTAAGACCGCCTATCTTCTGCATTATTTTCTGCGAATTTTCCGCATCGTCCCAAAATCCCGCCTCTGCGGACTTCTTCTCCAGCTCGTCGGCTTCCTTTATAAGAGAATCCATATTCATAGCCTTTTCAAGCTCGCTCAGCTGAGGCTCGAGAGCCTCGGTTTCGAGTCTTATTTCATCGTATTCCAGCATAATGATTTCCTTTCATGTTGTCATATTGTATTTATCAAAAATTATCAAATTGTTTTCAAATTTTTTATTTTCCGTTTTTTACATTCAGATACTCCTTTATATCTCCGACAAACTGACCGCCGCAGCGGGAAAGCTCGCCCAAAACCCTGTCAACCCCCTGTTCGGTGGTAAACCAATTGTCCCTCGTTATCCCCATTGCATCAAAGGTGCAAACAATCAGCCGAGCTTCGGGAAAAGCCATCTGATACAGCATAAGACATCGCCTTGCGTGAAATGATTTACAGACGATAATTCCGCTTTTTATCAAAAGACCCCTTTCATCGGCGGTCTTTCTTGACAGGAAAGCGTTGTCACGGGTATGACCCGACTTGTCCTCTCCTACAATCGCCGATTCGGGAACACCGTTTTTTATCAGCACGTCGGTAAGAAATTCACATTCGGAACGATAGCTTCCGCTATAAATATCCTCTTTTCCTTCCCTTACTCCCTGCCATGCGCCGAATTTAACGCTCACTCCGCCCGAGGGCATAACAAAAGGCGCATAACCCTCGTTGTAAAGTCTTGCGGCGTATTCGCCCTGGGACGGGTAAGAACCGCCCGGCAAAAAAATAATATCCGATTTTTCAGGCATACCGCCGATAAATATGTAATCCGTTATATCATCGATTATCCTGCTGCCGAACATAGTTCCTCCCGATCAAATTATACCGCAATTATATTTAAAGCACACTTACACATTATAAATTATACTATAAAAAGAAAAATTTGTAAACCCCCTTGAAAACGATTTCACAATATGATATACTGATTATAAATCAATTTTATGCACATTTCGGAGGACAAGATGGCTGAACAAATCAAAAAAATTCACATGGGACCCGCAAAGTGCGCCGTGGATTTAGGCGACGGAAGCGAAAGAGGAGAGTATGTAAATCAGGACTACATTCTCCACACCTTAGGCAGGCCTCACAGAAGCATAAGCCTTATGTACTGCTACTACCCCCTTGATAAGGAATGGCCCGGAAGGATTTCCGAGGTTATGAAGAACGCAGACGTTTCATTTCAGTGGGATTATCCCTATGACGATTACTTTACCTATAAGGGCGGCTTAAACGGAAGCACCGAGGACGAGCCCTTTACCTGTATGCGGGACGTCCGCCGCCACGGTCAGGACGTTACGCTGACACTTACCATAGACCCTAACGTAAGCGACGAGCATCTTATAGCCATCGCCAAGGATCTGCACCCCTTCGGCAGAATGCTTCTGCGTATCAACCATGAAGCAACGGGAAATTGGTTCAGCTTTACAAAAAGAGCTACCTATCAGGAAATCGCCGACTTTTACGTGCATTTCCATAAAATTCTCAAGGAATATGCGCCCAATGTTAAAACCGTGCTCTGCGCAGGCTGCTGCACCGAGGACAGCGAAGAAATAGAAATGGAAAAGGAGTTTAAGGAGGCGGTGCTTACCACCGACATATGGTCCGTCGACAAGTACATTTCCCTTCACTGGGGCTGGCCCTTCGATGTGGCGGAAAGGGGAGGAAGCAGCCACAAGCGCGATTACCCCGACAATGTGTTTGACACTGCGAAAAAATCCTTTGAACGATTTAAGTATCTTAACGGCGGCGTAATCAAGCCTATGGTTTTAAGCGAGCTTAACGCCGACGGCGACGTGGTGGGACCTTATGAGCAGGCGGAGATTATCAGCGATTTCTGCGGCAGAATCAAGAGGGAAAATGCGCAGTGGCTGACCGGCTTTACCCTTTACCAATTCCGGGACAGAGGCCGCTTAGGTCTTGAAATAGAAGACCCCAACAACCCCGACGTAGGTATTCCTCAGCCCGAAATGGCAGTATATAAGGAAATAATTCACGATGAGTATTTCTATCCCGCATTTGAGGAAAAGGAGGAGGCGCAGTTCCCCATAAAAATGCGCTGGGGCGGCTTCGAGGACTCGGAGGGAATGGAGATTCCCCTTCATTTTGATAAAAATCCCGTTTTCTGTGAAATTACCTTTGAGGAAGAATTGAATCTGATGATGGAAATCAACGGAAAGTGGTTCTACAAGTCACCTAAGGCAAAAACGATAGATTTAATGAGCGCATTTTACGAAAAGCCACTTAAGGGCGAATGCGACCTGACCTTAAAAATCTTCGCCCCTCCCGCAAGCGGAGAAAACGACCCCTCTCAGGGAGAGGATTGGGATATCAACTATTATTCGGAAATTACAAAAATGCCCAATATCAGAATAAGATTTGAGCCTACGGAGCTTAAAATCAAGTAACGCTATAATCAAAATCCGATGTCCCCCGCCTTTTGCCGCGAGCAAAAGGCACAGCCTCATTAGGCGGCGGGTTCCATTCAGT
>DNUB01000187.1 GCA_003508605.1 Oscillospiraceae bacterium
CCATCAGGGTTTCCCCCTAAATCGTAAACAAAAAACCTCCGATTTTGCAAAAGCAAAATAAGAGGCTTACTTGGTGCCGGAAGCGGGGGTTGAACCCGCACGGTGTCGCCACCACTGGATTTTGAGTCCAGCACGTCTGCCAATTCCATCATTCCGGCAAATGAGAAAAAATCAGGCAATACTTATACCGTAATGCTGAATTAGTATATCATTTTTTCGGCGCAATGTCAAGCCGTACAAAAAAATCTCACATACATTTTACAAAATTTTTGAGAAATAACCAATTTGCTATTGACAATTTGTTTAAAATGCCGTAAAATTATATATTGGAATAGGCTCGTATACTATGTTAAATGAGTTAGGGGCAAAAAGTCCCGAAACCCTTATATAGAGCTATTTTATTTAGATTCACGCAAATTGCTTGCGTTTTAGGTTACATATATAATCCCATTTTAGACTTTCTCCGCCTGTCTTAACGCTTTTTGCCGCAGCGGCGGGGTAATATAAATTTTGCCTTGTTTCAAATGTATGTCTTTTTTGAAATCTTGGTTAAGGGATTTTTTGATCGTAGCCGAGAATATTACGAAAAGGAGGAATTGCATTTGGGACAAATCGAACTTTGGCTGGCAATAGTGCTTATAGTCGCCGCCCTTGCTCTCGGCGGAGTTTTCGGCGTGATTATGTTCCGCAAGGGAATAGAAAGCCGCAAGAAAAATGCCGAGGCGCAGTTTGAATCCGCCGAAAAGGAAGCGGCACGAATCGTGTCCGAGGCGAAGGAAAAGGCTGCTACCGCAAAGAAAACCGCATTGCTTGAAGCAAAGGAAGAAAGCTATAAGCTGAAGGAAAATGCCGAAAAGGAAATATCCAAGCTCCGCACAGACGCCGAAAGGGAAATCAAGGAGCGCAGAGCCGAGCTGACTAAGTCCGAACGCAGACTTACTCAGAAGGAAGAAAACTTAGACAGAAAAACCGACAAAATCGAGCGTTTGGAGGAAAGTCTGAACGCAAAAAACGAAAACGCAAAGAGAAAGCTGGCAGAGGCCGAAAGCCTGAGGGAGCAGCAGCAGGTAAAATTGGAGGAGATCAGCGGATACACCTCGGATCAGGCAAAGGAGCTGCTTTTACAGCAGCTGGACGGCGAGCTTACCCACGAAAAGGCGGTTAAGATACTTGCCTATGAGCAAAAGCTTAAGGACGAATGCGACGACAAGGCCAGATCGGTCATCGCCCTTGCCATTTCAAGACTTGCGTCGGAAACGGTTTCCGAGCTTACCGTATCCGTTGTGCCTTTGCCCAACGACGAAATGAAGGGCAGAATCATAGGAAGAGAGGGAAGGAATATCCGTACCCTCGAACAGCTTACGGGCGTTGATCTTATAATAGACGATACACCCGAAGCCATTACCCTTTCAAGTCAGGACAGAGTGCGCAGGGAAATTGCCAGAATTGCCCTTGAAAAGCTTATACAGGACGGCAGAATACACCCCACAAGAATCGAGGAAACCGTTGAAAAGGCACGCAGAGAGGTTGAGCAGAAAATCAAGAGAGAGGGCGAGCACGCCTGCCTGGAAACCAATGTAAACGGACTTAGTCCCGAGCTGGTAAAGCTTTTAGGCAGACTTTACTTCAGAACCTCCTACAGTCAGAATGTGCTTATCCATTCTATCGAGGTCGCACACCTTGCGGGAATTATGGCAAGCGAGCTGGGCGTTGACGCCGCCGTCGCAAGAAGAGCGGGACTGCTGCATGATATAGGCAAGGCTCTTACCCATGAGATCGAGGGAAGCCATGTGGCTATCGGCGTTGAGGTATGCAAAAAATATAAGGAAAATCCCGAGGTTATACATGCCGTTGAAGCGCACCACGGCGACGTGGAATGCAGAACGGTGATCGCAGCCCTTGTACAGGCGGCCGACGCTGTAAGCGCAGCAAGACCCGCCGCAAGAAGCGAAAACTACGAAAGCTACATCAAGCGTCTTGAAAAGCTTGAAGAAATCTGCACTAACTATGACGGCGTCGAAAAATCCTATGCCATTCAAGCGGGCAGAGAGATACGTATTCTTATTAAGCCCGAGGTGGTCAACGATGAAAAAATGACGGTGCTTGCAAGGGATATCGCCCAAAAAATTGAGGACGAGGTGGAATATCCCGGACAAATCAAGATCAATCTTATCAGAGAGTCGAGAGTTGTCGACTACGCTAAGTAAGGACAGATTCGGTTTAAAAAATTTAAAATCCGCAGGGCTGCAATTTCCGCTTGAAAAACGGGCAGAAAATGCAGCCCTGTTTATTTTTTTAGCCCTGTTTGATTTTTTAACGAAGGGCAGTGCCCCGGATTTATGAAAGATCCGGGGCGGCGTAAGCCTCCCGGGGCTTCAGCGGATACCGTGTCCCTCAATGAAGGGCTGAACGGAGCCCGCCGAAGAACGGAGTTTTTGCCTTTTTCTTACGGCAAAAGGCGGGGCGTCTGATTTTGATTATTACCAATCCACCAGATCGTCCACCAGATCCCTTTGCTCGGTGGCGGTTTTCCTCAGATATATTCTTGTGGTCTCTATGCTCTCATGCCCCATAAGATCCGCCAAAAAAGCAATGTCGTTGCTTCTCTCCAAAAAGTTTTTGGCAAAACGGTGGCGGAAGGAGTGAGGATAGATCACCATAGGATCTATTCCGTACTTTACCGCAAGCTGCTTCAGCTGTTTTGATAATCCTCTCGGTGTAATAAGCTCCCGATGCTTGTTTAAAAAAATAAAGCCGCTTTCCCTTTTGTTTTTCTTAAGCCATGGCAGTGCCTCCTGCTGCAGGGACCTGGGAATGTAAATTCGCCTCAGCTTGCCGCCCTTGGAATACAGATCCAAATACCCTAACTTCACGTGCTCCGCCTTTATATGCAGAAGCTCGCTTACCCTTGCGCCCGTTGCCGCCATAAAACGTATTGCAAAATACCAGAACATTTCATTGTCGTTTTTCAGACAGGATTTAAAATATTCATAGTCCGCCTGACTTATAACATTTTCCAAAAATGCTTTTTGCTGTACCTTTACCGACGGCATTTTCCACTTTTCCTTTCCGACAAATTCCAAATAACAGTTTACCGCCCTTATGCGCAGATTGATGGTTTGAGGCTTAAAATTTTCAATCAGCCACAGCTTATAGCTGTTGAGATATTTGGGTGTAACCGTACCGTAATTCTTCATGTAATGATCGACGGTTGAAATATAAGCCCTTATCGTGTTGTCCGAGAGATGATTTTCCCTCAAATGTCTTTCAAAATCCTTTGTCATATAAAAACCTCCTTTTTTATAAAATCTGTGCCTATATTTATAAGATTTGCACAAATTCTGCGAAAACATTTTTCAGGGAGCGCAAGCCCTCTCCCCATTTCCAAAAAAGTCCCTGCCCCCTATCTTTTGCCTGCATATATTATTATCTCCAAATAAAAAACCTTCATTGAACGTTTTTAAGCATTCTGTCCTTTAGGTTCTCCTTCCAAAAAAAGAATAAGAAAAAGAAAAAAAGAAAAAAGAAAAAATAAAAATGAAAAACAAACAGCACCACAGTTTTAATGACAGCACCAACGTACTCCGAAAAGCAAAGCACTCACAAAAAATAAGGAAAAAAGCATTGCAGTTCAAGCCCGCACGGCGAAACCGCCATTCG
>DNUB01000230.1 GCA_003508605.1 Oscillospiraceae bacterium
CTTTCCCGAAAGCAGGCACAAATCCGCATAAACTTCCCCAAAATCAATCAAAATCCGCAAAAAACAAAACCGATACCCGTCATCTCATATCTCATTAGAAATATTCTTAACCAGATCCTCAATGGTAGCCCGATAATTGGGATCCTTTTTAATAATGGATTTAACCTTGTTAATGGCATATACCACGGTGGAATGATCCCTGTTGCCAAACTCGTTGCCGATGGCGGTATAGGAAAGCCCCGTTATTGTGTTTATAAGGTACATGGCTATCTGGCGGGCGGAGGATATCTGACTGTTTCTCTTGGGACCTATCATTTCCTCGGCGGTTACCGAATAAATATGTCCCACCTCGCTGATTATTCTTTCCACCGTAACGGGTATGGGCTGCTGATCCGTAAGCACGTCCTTTGTAACGTTCTGCGCCATGGATATTGTGGGAGGAACGCTGGTAACAAGAGTAAGAGCGTTCATTTTCACAATAGCTCCCTCTAACTGACGGATATTCTTTTTCAGCTTGTCCGCCATATATTCCATTACATTCTGCGGAATGTGCATATTTAAAAGCTCGGCCTTTCTCTTGATAATGGCAAGGCGGGTTTCAAATTCGGGAGTGCTTATATCCGCAAGAAGCCCCCATTCAAAGCGGCTTAAAAGTCTTTCCTCTATATCGTTTATTTCCTTCGGCGGACGGTCGGAGGTTAGGATTATCTGTTTGTTTTTTCCGTGAAGCTCGTTAAAGGTGTGGAAAAGCTCCGCCTGACTTTCCTTTTTGCCGCTGAAGAACTGAACGTCGTCTACAAGCAGCATATCGCAGTTGCGGTATTTGTTTTTAAATTCGTCGTTGGTATTGTATTTAAGAGAGTTGACAAACTCGGTGACAAAGGTTTCCGCAGTAACGTAAATAACCTTGAAGCCGGGATTTTTCATTTCCACAAAATTCTTGACGGCGCAAAGCAGATGGGTCTTTCCCAAGCCCGGCTCGCTGTAAATATAAAGAGGGTTGTACTGTCCCGTCTGCCCCTGCGCTATGGATTTGCAGGCGGAATAGGCAAGGCGGTTGCTGTCCCCTACTATGAAAGTGTCGAAGGTATGGTTGTAATTGCTGTTGGCTAAGGTGGTCTCAAGCTTTTTGGTCATATCGGGATCGTCCTCAAGCTCCGGAATGGGATCGCAGAACTTTATCCTCTGTTCGGGAGTAAGATCGTTGGGAGTAAGAATATCCACCTCCACCTCAAAGCCCAAAATCTCGTAAAATGCGGTTTTGAACATATTAAGGTAATTTTCGTTGATTATGGTCTTTTCATAAGGATTGCTGACATAAAGCACCACATGATTATTGTTAAGCTTGATAGGCTTAATAGGGTCTATGAAAAGCTTGCGCGCCGTATCGGTAATGGGCAGGCTTTGCTTCATAAGCTCGAAAATATCCGCAAATGAGTTCATAATATCAACATCCTTTTTATATAGTATATTTGACTTTATGGAGTCTTTGCCCTTTGCTTGCGGCAAAAGGCGGGGAACATCCGGGTTTTGATTATGCAGGATACCTCCGAAAATCGTTTTGATAAGGCAGAGGATATGCCGTGGGAGTTTTATTCAAACAATGCTTTTAAATACTCCCCGTAATGTAAAGATAAAAAAACAGATGTAAACCCAATTTAATTTTATCATAACGCTAATTTTTTTGCAATAAGGAGTATAATAAAAATTCATAGAAAATGCAGACCGTTTTTTGTTATTAAATACTAAGAGCATTTCCGGATAGGGATAATGTGCGGATTTACGAGCGGATTTTCGACAGCCGGCAAGGGAAAAATCAGGGAGCAGCGGGGGAGCTATACCGAAACCGCACAAAATCGATTTGTTTTCGGATAGGTTCTGACAGAGATAGCCGAACTGTCAAAATATACAATATTATTAGTTAGATAAGGGTAACTTATGTAAGGTTTTACAAAACCTGTCAAAACAGATTGACAAATAAGGTATTCGGGTTTATAATATAAGCAGTTAGCAGAAACTAACTACTTTGTCAACAGATTTTAAAATGCTTAAAAGCGTTTACAGTAATAAAAATGGGGGATGTGTATATGATGCCGTTGACTCTTGCGGAAATAGGAGAAGAAAATACCATAAAAAAAATAGGCGGAAAGCCCGAGGTAAAAAAGCACCTTGAAAACTTAGGCTTTGTGGCAGGCGGAACCGTTACCGTTATAAATACGCTGGGCGGAAATGTTATAGTTAATGTTAAGGAATCCAGAGTCGCCATAAGCAGGGAGATGGCTCAGAAGATTATGATCTGACAAAAGCCGCCTCAGGGGGCATAGTCGGTTTTTGAATATTTCAAAAAATATTAAAGCAAAACAGGAGGCAGCTATGAATACATTAAAGCAGGTAAAGGTAGGAGAAAACGCCAAGGTAGTAAAGCTTCACGGCGAGGGCGCAGTTAAAAGGCGCATTATGGATATGGGCATTACAAAGGGCGTCGAAATTCACGTACGCAAGGTAGCTCCCTTAGGCGATCCCATCGAGGTGACGGTAAGAGGGTATGAGCTGTCCCTGCGCAAGGCCGATGCGGAGATGATCGAAGTGGAATAAAAAGACATTTTGAATTTATTTCACTTTAGAGATTCCCTTTATTTTTATATATGAGTTAGCATAGGCTAATCAAAAAAACAGCAAAAGGAAGGAAAAACTTATATGTCCACAATAAGAATAGCTCTTGCGGGAAATCCCAACTGCGGCAAGACAACATTGTTTAACGCTCTCACCGGCTCAAACCAGTTTGTGGGAAACTGGCCGGGGGTTACCGTGGAAAAAAAGGAGGGAAGGCTGAAAAAGCACGACGACGTGATAATCACCGATCTTCCGGGTATTTATTCCCTTTCCCCCTATACCTTAGAGGAGGTGGTAGCCCGCAATTATCTTATAGGAGAAAGACCCGACGCAATTCTGAATATTGTGGACGGCACCAATCTTGAAAGAAACCTTTATCTTACCACACAGCTTACCGAGCTGGGCATACCCGTAGTCATTGCCGTTAATATGATGGACGTGGTGGAAAAAAACGGGGATAAAATAAACGTTGACGAGCTGTCAAGGGTATTGGGCTGCAGGGTTATCCCCATTTCCGCTCTTAAAAGCGACAGGATAATCGACGCCGCCGAGCTTGCCATTCAGGCGGCAAAGGAAAAAAAGCCCGTTCCCACTCATAATTTTTCCGGAGCGGTGGAGCATGCTTTGGCTCATATCGAAGAGGCTGCGGTTCACGATATGCCCGAGGAGCAGCAGCGTTGGTATGCAATAAAGATATTTGAGCGTGA
Organism: Oscillospiraceae bacterium; assembly: GCA_003508605.1. Lineage (GTDB taxonomy): Bacteria > Bacillota > Clostridia > Oscillospirales > Ruminococcaceae > Ruminiclostridium_E. The sequence continues at coordinate 3,321 of DNUB01000230.1, forward strand.
CGAAAAGGCTCTGGAACAGCTGAACATTCCTAAGGATAAAATGGAGCATATAGAAAAGGACATATGCGCCGCCGAGGAGGAAATGGACGACGATGCGGAAAGCATTATCACCAATGAAAGATACATATATATTGCCTCCGTCATAAAGGGCTGCTGCAAAAAAAAGAGTGCGGGAAGGCTTACGGTTTCCGATAAAATAGACAAGGTGGTTACCAACCGCTTTGCCGCTCTCCCTATATTTGCGGCAATAATGTTTTTGGTTTACTACATATCCGTTACTACGGTGGGAACGATTTTTACCGATTGGGCCAACGACGGAGTGTTCGGAGAGGGCTGGCACTTATTCGGCATAGGTGCGGCGGATTATGAGGAGGCTCGGGACGAATATGCGGCGGAGCATATTTTTACCGACGAGGTCAGACTGACTGTTGAAAATGCGGTTAAAGCGGAGGTAATCGGTGCGGCGGACGTTTATGAAGCGATTAAGGATGGCGGCTTCGGAGCGTTTGAGGAGGCTTACGGCAGCTATGGCGAGGAGCTGGCGGAAAAGGGATTTGATATTTCCGAGAGTGTTGACGGACAGCTTCGGGCATTGGAGGAAGAGATAAAACCGGCGGAGTACGGCGTATGGGTTCCGGGTATTCCCGTTTTGCTTGAAGGCGCGCTTGATTCGGTAAATTGTGCGGATTGGCTCAAAAGCCTGCTTATCGACGGTATAGTCGGCGGCGTAGGCTCGGTTTTGGGCTTTATTCCCCAAATGATCGTGCTTTTTATTCTCCTTGCATTTCTTGAAGCCTGCGGTTATATGGCTCGTGTGGCGTTCGTTATGGACAGGATATTCAGGAAATTCGGTCTTTCGGGAAAATCCTTTATACCTATGCTGATAGGCACCGGCTGCGGCGTTCCCGGTATTATGGCGTCAAGAACCATCGAGAACGAGCGTGACAGAAGAATGACAATTATGACCACCACCTTTATACCCTGCGGCGCAAAGCTGCCTATCATAGCAATGATATCAAGCGCACTTTTCGGCGGCACATGGTGGGTTGCGCCCAGCGCATATTTTATAGGCGTGGCGGCTATAGTTGTATCGGGAATTATTTTAAAGAAAACAAAGATGTTCGCAGGGGATCCCGCTCCCTTTGTTATGGAGCTGCCCGCATATCATCTTCCCACGGTAAGCAATATTCTCCGTTCAATGTGGGAGCGGGCATGGTCCTTTATTAAAAAGGCGGGTACGATCATTCTGCTGTCCTCCATAATTATCTGGCTGGGAAACAGCTTCGGCACATTTTTGGAAAACGGTCGGACGGTATTCGGTTACCTTACCGAGGAAGCGGAGGAGGCAAGCAGCATTCTCAATATAATAGGCGGCGGGATAGCATGGATCTTTGCGCCTCTCGGCTTCGGCGATTCCACTGCGGCGGTAGCCACAATAATGGGACTTGTGGCAAAGGAAGAGATAGTGGGCGTATTCGGGGTATTGGATTTTGCTGCCATGTCAAGGCTTGCAGGCTATTCCTTCTTAATATTCAATCTGCTCTGCGCACCCTGCTTTGCGGCGATCGGAGCTATCAGAAGAGAAATGAACAGCGCAAAATGGACCTGGTTCGCCATCGGCTATCAGTGCGTCTTTGCTTATACCGTCAGCCTTATAGTATACCAGCTGGGCAGCCTGTTTGCGGGAAGCGGCAATGCGGCAGGCGTTATCTTTGCATTTCTTTTGCTTGCGGCGGTTATTTTCCTGCTTGCGAGACCCTATAAGGAATCGAAGGGGCTTAATAAAAAGGCAGGATAAAATAAATGCGCATAAATAACTCCGCACACATATATATAATATAGTACAAGCACTCATAGGAGAGCACACCAAAAAATAAGGAAAAAAAGCATTGCAGTTCAAAC
>DNUB01000001.1 GCA_003508605.1 Oscillospiraceae bacterium
AAAATTTATAAATCGTCACGTTTTTTAAGAAAACAGACATTACCCGATTTTTCTTTTCGGAAAAGCAGTCAACAATTTTACCCAAAATATAATAATTTGCCCCAACCGGCGCAAAATATTGTAATAAAAACATAAGGAGCACTGACGAAAATGCTTATAATCACTATACGAACAATTTTGCTTTATATTCTTATAGTTTTTTCCCTAAGGCTTATGGGCAAAAAACAGTTGGGCGAGCTTCAGCCCTCGGAGCTTGTTACCACGATTATGATTTCCAATATCGCAACTCTTGCTTTGGAGGATTCCTCCACACCCATGCTTATGGGAGTTGTGCCTATTCTTATGATAGTATGCCTTGATGTGATTATGTCGGGGATAATGCTTAAAAGCAGAAAGGTAAGAAAAATCATCAGCGGCACTCCAAAGGTAATTATTTCAAACGGAATAATAGATCAGGCTCAGCTTAAAAATCTGCGCTGCACAATAGACGATGTGGCGGAGGCTATGCGGGAACAGGGTATTTTCGATATCTCCCGGGTGCAGTACGCCATTGTTGAAACCAACGGAAAAATAAACTTTCTGCAAAAGGACAGCGGAGCAAAAAATCCCCCCGAAATAATAATAAAGGACGGGGAAATAGCAAGGGAAGGCCTTGCGGTAACGGGATTGGGCGAGGGCTGGGTAAGGGAAATTTTAAGGGAGCAGGGGGAAAAGGAGTCCTCGGTTTTCCTTATGTCCGCAGATTCCGACGGAAACCCCGTTATTGTACCCAGGGACAAAAAAGAGGATAAGAAGAGCAAGGGAGAAAAAAAGTGAAAAGAATAGTAATTTGCTGCATTATCACTGTGCTGATTTTTGCGTCGGGGGTCTTCACCCTCATATACACGTCTTCGGTAACGGGTAATATCGCCCGGGAGCTGAGACAGCTGCGGGAGGATTTTTTAAGCGGCGATACGGAAGCCGCCAAAGCCGCCGCCCAAAGAGCGGGCGATAAGTGGGAGAGCTTTCGGGAAATGCACTTTCTTACGGTGGACAACGGTCATGCTCTTGAAATCACCATGACTGTCAAAAGAATCCAAAGCCTTCTGGAAAAGGAAGACGAGGAGGCTTTAACGGAGTGCGAGGTTACGATAGAGCTTATCGAGATGTACGGAGACGAGCAATTGCCTGATTTTATGAATATTTTGTAATCAAAATCCGGATATCCCCCGCCTTTTGCCGCAAGCAAAAGGCATAGCCTCATTAGACGGCGGGTTCCATTCATACTAATTCCTGATTGAAAGCAGACAAAGCCGACAAAAATCGACAAAAAAACAGGCTATGACAAAAAACGTCATAGCCATAGGAAAAGGGTGCAGGTATATCTTAAAGCGTTTCCGCCTTAAGTCTGATAAAATCAGTCTATGCTGAACAAAAGCTCGGTATAGGTGGGAATAGGCCAATACTCCGCTCCCACTATCGTTTCAAGCTCGTCGGCCACCGCACGCAGGGACTGCATGGAAGCAAACACCGTATCGTGGAAATACCTTGCGTTCTCCTTTACGTCCTCTATAGTGTGACCCTTGGCGATGTCCGCTTCAAGCTCCTTGATTCTTGCGTTTAAGGTATCGGCAAGGGAAATAATTTTCTCCGCAAGCTCTGCTTCCGCACCTGCCTTGTAGCCTGCGTCCTTCTTTGCCTTGACCGCCTCGCAGATTTCCCTTTCGTATTTAAGAACGGCGGGCAGAATTTCTCTCTTAGCCATATCAACGGTAGTCTGAGCCTCTATGTTAAGTACCTTTTCGTAATTTTCAAGGAGGGTTTCGGTTCTGGAATGTATTTCTATTTCGCTGAAAACCTTATGCTTAACAAACAAATCGATATTCTTCCTGTCCTCAAAATGAGGAACAGCGTCAACGGTGGAAACAAGGTTGGGAAGTCCTCTTCTCTCCGCCTCCTTGATCCAGCTCTCATCGTATCCGTTGCCGTTAAATATAATTCTCTTGTGGTCGGTAAAGGTCTTGATCAGCAAGGAGTTAAGAGCGGACTTAAAATCGGGGGCTTTTTCCAGCTTGTCGGCAAAATCGCAGAGTGCGTCCGCCACAATGGTGTTAAGCACTATGTTGGGACCTGCAATATTAAGGGTAGAGCCGACGCTTCTGAACTCAAACTTGTTGCCGGTAAACGCAAAGGGAGAGGTTCTGTTTCTGTCGGTGGTATCCTTGGGGAAGGTGGGCAGGGTGGAAACGCCGATATCGAACTGCCTGTGCAGCTCCTTGATATGGTTTCCGCTTACAAGAGCCTCGATAACGTCGGTAAGCTCCTCGCCCAAGAAAATCGAAATAATGGCGGGAGGGGCTTCGTTAGCTCCCAATCTGTGGTCGTTTCCCGCACTGGCAACCGAAAGCCTCAGCAAATCCGCATGGTCGTCGACAGCCTTCACAATAGCCGCAAGGAATGTGAGGAACTGTGCGTTTTCAATGGGAGAATCGCCTGGATTTAAAAGATTCTGTCCGTCATTGGTGGACAATGCCCAGTTGTCGTGCTTACCCGAGCCGTTTACTCCCGCAAAGGGCTTTTCATGCAAAAGACAGGCTAAGCCGTGCTTTTTTGCCACCTTCTGCATAAGCTCCATGGTAAGCTGATTGTGGTCTGCCGCAAGATTGGCGTTTTCAAATACGGGCGCGCATTCGTGCTGAGCAGGGGCGACCTCGTTGTGCTTGGTCTTTGAGGGTACGCCCAAATTCCAGAGAGTCTTATCCAGATCCTTCATATAATCGCTGACTCTCTGCTTGATAGTGCCGAAGTAATGGTCTTCAAGCTCCTGTCCTTTGGGAGGGGCTGCGCCGAAAAGGGTTCTTCCCGTAAAAATAAGATCCTTTCTCTTGCTGTAGAGAGCCTCGTCTACAAGGAAATACTCCTGTTCCGCTCCCACAGTGGCGACAACTCTCTTTGTGGTGGTATTGCCGAATAATCGGAGTATGCGCAGCGCCTGTGCGGAAACTGCGTCCATAGAGCGGAGCAGAGGGGTTTTTTTGTCAAGAGCCTCTCCCGAATAGGAACAGAACGCCGTGGGTATATAAAGGGTATCGTCCTTAACAAATGCGTAAGACGTGGGATCCCATGCGGTGTAGCCCCTTGCCTCAAAGGTAGCTCTAAGTCCGCCCGAGGGGAAGGAGGAGGCGTCCGGCTCGCCCTTAATAAGCTCCTTGCCCGAAAATTCCATAATAACGGTGCCGTCCCCCTGAGGATTTATAAAGCTGTCATGCTTTTCGGCGGTAATTCCCGTCATAGGCTGAAACCAGTGGGTATAGTGAGTTGCGCCCTTTTCGATCGCCCAATCCTTCATGGCATGGGCAACAACGGCGGCAACGGATCCGTCTAATTCCGTGCCGTTTTCGATGGTTTCCATAAGAGCCTTGAAGGTGCCCTTGGGAAGTCTTTCTCTCATAGTTTCGGCATTAAAAACATCCGTGCCGAAGGATTCTTTAACATTGTATTTTTCGCTCATTTGTCCCTTTTCCCTTTCAAAAGTAATTATGAAAAACGAAAAAGCGTTTTATGCAGTATAAAAAACACTGCCAAAACGCCTTTGTTTTGTCTTACAGCTATATTTTACAATATATGCGGCTTTTTGTCAATAGGTGAATGCGACTAATTTTTTTGATTTTGCAAGTTTTATTTGTGGATTATTCAGATTTAATGGATTTTATAATTTGCAGGCTGTGCCGGTTTTTGTCTGCTCTCAGGAAAGATGTGCGGGTTTTTGCCCGCTCTCAGGAAAATTTTGCTGATTTATGCCCGCTTTCAGGAATGTTGGCGGTAATTTGCTGATTT
>DNUB01000227.1:0-2523 GCA_003508605.1 Oscillospiraceae bacterium
CCAAACGCAGTTCAAAAAGCCAACACAATCAAAGCATACAATGCAACCGCACAGCTGTCTAAGGCAGCCGTGCGGTTTAAAGCAGCTATTTTGCAAGCCTGCATATCACAAGCTCGCTTTTTCTTCCGTTTAATGCAATTATTTTTTCCGTATTTGCCGTGCTGAAATCCCTATTGTCCTCAAAAAATATACTGTTGCTCCTTCCCTTGGCAGAAACGCCGAAATCGGTATCTTCGGGCAAAAAAAGCTTTGAGCAGGCTGAAAGCTGATTAACATCAATGGAAGCCTCCAATGTTTCGCAAATCACCGTCATATTCAGATTACAGTCAAGCTCTATCCTGCTTTCAACCTTATTTATTACCACCTTGTCAGCTTTAACATCAAGCTCTATTCCGTCGCATTTTATATCCCTGAGTTCAATTGTTTCCGCATTTGCCGCTAATTCAAAGGAATAAGTAAGCTCTTTGGGAAGATATACAAAAATCTCAAGGTTTTCTCTTGCTTGACTTTCCGTCATACCGTTTTTCATAAAAATATCTACATCTGTATTGCTTTTGTTATCATCGATTTTTACCTTAAAAGCTCCGCTTACATTTGGAATTTCACTTGATATAAGGTCGATTTTTATTTTCTCATTGCAGCTTTCCGTCACAACGATCCGTTTTGCCCCTCCCATATGAAGGTCAAAATGCTTTTTGGCGTCAATATCATACTCGGTAACGCTTCCGCTTAAATTAGGCGAATCAGATACCGGCTGATTCCTTTCCTTTAATAAAAGCTCGTCTGTTGAGATTCCGAATATTTTCGCCAAGGATATGATATTTCCTATATCGGGTATTCCCGTATCGTTTTCCCATTTTGTGACAGCCTGTCTCGATACGCCCAAAGCTTCAGCTAATTTTTCCTGTGAATACCCTTTATCCTTCCTCATTTGTTTTATCTTTTCACCTATCTGCACTTGGATTACCTGCCTTTCAATTTTATTGTACCGTAATTGTAGCATTTTTGGGTTAGCGGTACAAGAAAATATCGGTAGCAAAGTCAAAAATTTCGGCTACTTTCCGTTGCATTGCCGATGCTGACCGCTTTTAGATCTATGGCATATTCGCATAAATATGTAATCTGCTCCCAATCAAATACGGCGTGTATTTTTTCTCTGCCTGCAGAACAAAAATACACGCCGCAAAAACAATCAAATCAAGAATTTTCCATCAGTGCAAGAACAATATCGGGATAAGTCCAGGTGTTTTCACTCCTGTTATAAAGCCCGAAAAGCTCTCCGTTTCCCGAAAAGGCATTATTATCCCACCAAACGCAGGTTATACCGTGAGCCTTTGCCGTTGCCGCATAAAATGCCGCATGCTGAACCCTTGCCTCTGTATTTTCGCCTTTGTTTCGTGAACCAAATTCTCCGATAACCACCGGGATTCCCTTTGAAACAAATTTATCATACAACGCTTCCATCTTGTTTGTAATGGATCCGCCTGAACGCTCCGAAAAATTCTTGTTGCTCATATTATCGGATAAAGCAAAATCGTAAGGCTCATAGGAGTGCGCCGACACGATAATTTTGTTTGCGCTGTCTTTGGGCAGAGTAAATAAATTACAGCAGGCAAAATCGGGAGAAGCACAGTAGCTCGGTACCATAAGATAACGCTCCGCATTTTTTCCGCCGCTCGCTCTTACCAGATCCACAAACGCCTGATTTGTCTGTACTATGCAGTCTATGGCTTCCTTGGCCAAATCGCTGTTTACATCGACCCACCACTCGTTATTGGTACCGATAAGACGAGGCTCGTTCATACACTCAAAAATCAAATGCTCGTCATAATCTTTAAACTCCTCGCTAAGCTGAGTCCAGATATCCGTTACGAATTTTTTGGATTGCTCAAGCTTATCGTAAGAAGGGTAAAAATACTTTAAATCGGTATCATGGTGAATATTAAGAATAACATACATACCGTTTTTATAGCCGTAATCCACCACTTCCTTAACACGCTTCAGCCACTCCTCCGCTATCTTGTTATCCTTATCAACATGGTTGTGCCAGGTAACCGGGAGTCTTAAGGTGTTAAAGCCTGCTTTTTTAACTGCCTTTATCATATCCACAGTTGTTACAGGTGCGCCCCATGAGGTTTCGGAGGCGGTTTCAACAGATGTTTTCTGATTTGCGTCAAGGGTATTTCCCAAATTCCAGCCTATCTTCAAATTCTGTACAAATGTTAGTCCCTCGCTTTCGGGAAGCTCCTTTGACGCTATATCGAATTTGGGGATTTCCGCTCCGGTGCCCTGTATTCCCGTATCGGTGTTGTTACAGCCGGTAAAAAGCGCAGCCGAAGCCAAAACCGTGCTTAATACCTTTAAAGAGAGCATTTTTAAATTAGTCATTTTTTATTCCTTTCTGTTCAATGAGGGGCTGTGCCCCGAATTTATGGAAATTATAGGGGAGTAAGCCCCCTTAGGGTTTCAGCGAGGGACTGTATACCCCACTGAAGGACTGAATGGAACCCGCCGCCTAATGAG
>DNUB01000227.1:2811-4868 GCA_003508605.1 Oscillospiraceae bacterium
TTTGCCTTTTTCTTACGGCAAAAGGCGGGGGACATCCGGATTATGATTATAAATTTTTATGTCAGCTTTCGGACTTAAGCTCAAATGAATATGGAAGCAATTCCTCTAAAGTAAGATTATAAACGGATTTTTCTCCGTCAAAAACAATAACCGGAGTGTCTCCTCCGCAAAACTCGCTTAACACCTGCCTGCATATTCCGCAGGGAAAGGGCGGAGGGTTTCCTATGTCGGTAAATACCGCAATAGCCGTTAAATTTCGTTCGCCGCTGCTTACAGCATTGAAAACGGCAGTCCTTTCACCGCAGTTTGAAGCACCGTAGCTGCTGTTTTCTATATTGCAGCCCGTATAGACTTTTCCCGATCCCGTCATCACGGCCGCACCCACGCGGTATTTTGAGTAAGGGCAGTAAGCGTTCTCCAAAGCCTCCTCCGCCTTTCGGCAAAGCAAAGCATAACCGCTGTCCTCAATAGATGTTTTAATCAATATGCAGTCCCTCCTTATCTATATATCCCAAAAGGATTTTTTTCTTTTTAGCTGTATCGTCAAAGCTGTAAGCGGAAATGACCTGTTCCCTTGCCGTTTCTGCAGTTTTTTCGTCGGGTGCGCAGATTCTTGCGATGACCTGACCCTCTTCCACGCTGTCGCCGGTTTTGGCAAAAAGCTCGAAGCCGGTGCTGTAGTCTATCTTGTCCTCCTTGGTAAGCCTGCCTGCCTTCACCGTTAAAGCCGCCGAGCCTATCATTTCGCCGTTTACAGCACTTACAACCGCTTTAACGGGCGATGTTGCGTCAATTACGGTATGTGCCTGAGGCAAAAGTGAGTAATTCTCGATTATTTCGGGATTTCCTCCCTGATTTTCTGTTAATCTCCTGAATTTCTCAAGAGCTGAGCCGTCTGTTATGGATTTTTCCAGCATTCTCCTCGCTTCCGTCAGATCCCTTGCCCTTTCGCCCGCCACCAGCATAAATGAAGCTGCAATAAAGCACAATTCGGTAAAATCCTCTGTTCCCCTGCCTTTTAAGGTCTCAATCGCTTCTCTTACTTCAAGCCCGTTGCCCACGGCATAACCCAGCGGCTGGTCCATATCGGTAATAAGGGCATAAACGTTTCTGCCGTTTGCCCGTCCTATTCTCTCCATTTTGTCGGCTAACAGCACGGCGCTTTCAAAGGTTTTCATAAAAGCACCCGAACCGCATTTCACATCAAGCACAATACTGTTTGAACCGCACGCCAGCTTTTTGCTCATTATGCTTGCGGCAATAAGCGGTATGCTTTCCACTGTGCCTGTTACATCACGCAGGGCATACAGCTTTTTATCGGCGGGAGCAACATTTTTTGTCTGTCCCATAATTGCAATACCGTCACGTTTTATAAACGTTACAAACTCATCCTCGGTAAGAGAGGTACGAAAACCCGGTATTGACTCCAGCTTATCGATAGTTCCGCCGCTGAAGCCGAGACCCCTGCCCGACATCTTAGCCACGGGAAGCCCGCAGGCAGCTGCCATCGGAGCGACAACAAGGGTCGTTTTGTCGCCTACGCCTCCGCTGGAGTGTTTATCAACCTTGATTCCGTCTATATAGCTTAAATCAATTTTATCCCCGCTGTTTGCCATAGCGTCGGTCAAAACCGATATTTCGCCGTCCGACATTCCGTTAATAAAAACCGCCATCAGCAATGCGCTTATCTGATAATCGGGTATGCTGCCGTCCGTAACCGAGTTTATAAAAAACCTGATCTCGTCGTCCGAAAGCTCCTTCTTATCCCTTTTCTTTTCAATTATTTCAACAATATTCATACGGCCACCTCACAAGCGAATGACAAGAACGGGATGTCTATGGTCACCTTTAAGCATTATAGCATAAGTATAACATATATTTAAGAAAAAATCTATAGGTATGACAAAAAAGGTTCTGCTCCGAAAATCGTAATGAATGTATCAACAGTGTTTTTCACCTTGCGGTGGGGTGTTTTGATTTTACAATCGCTTTGGGGGTTGACTTTTTAGGTTTGCAGCTGTGGTACTGTGGGAGGTGAACTGCGTTTGGCTTTTTTA
>DNUB01000269.1 GCA_003508605.1 Oscillospiraceae bacterium
GAAAATTCCGACACTTTTTGAAATTCGTGCTGTCAGGGAAGTTGTGCGGGTTTTTATCTGCTTTTAGATATTTTGTGCGGGTTTTTACCCGCTTTCAGAGAAGCGGGCGGCAATTTTTCACGGTCTTTTAGATGTGGTGTGCGGATTTGTGCTTGTTTTCGGGTATGGGGTGCTGATTCATACCCGCTTTCAGGAAAGTTGTGCGGTTTTTTCCCGCTTTCAGAGAAGCTGTGCCAGCAGATCCGCATATTTTTTATTGCCTCTGCCCATTTTTTCAAGGGCGGCGGTTACCTTTTCAAAATATTCCTTATCGCCGTTTTTGCCCAAAAATGCAAATTTATCGTCGATCTCCCTTTTCACTCCGTCATAAAGGCACAGCATAACGGTATAAACCTTTTTGCCGACAACGGCGGTTTTTTCCCGCTCTATGTAAATCCCCCCCTTATACAGCTCTCTGCGCAAAACCCAGTCTCTTGTCATAGGCTGCAGTATAAAGTGCATATCCTTGTTGATATACCTGCAGCGTGAAATAATATCGGCAATCGTTTCGCCGCCCATTCCCGCAATAATAACGTCGTCAACCTGCGGAACCCCCTCAAGTCCGTCGCATCGTATAAGAGTTATCCCCTCGGTGTCCCCGTCGGTTTTTTCCGCAATTCCGTATAATTTCATAGCAGCCCTTGCGGCGGCAAGAGGCCCTTCAAGAATATCGCACGCAAACAAAGCCCTTGCCCCCTGCTGAAACAAAAAACAGGGGATAAAGGCATGATCCGTTCCGATATCCGCAATCCGTTTGTCCGTACGGACAAATTCCGCCGCCGTCCTCAGCCGCCGGTCAAGGTGAACTCTCGGGTGCTTCCGAGAGTGCTGCGCCGGATTCTGCAGATCCGACGGGCTCACTTGTTTATTGCGTCGTTTAGCTTGGATACCAAGGCTTCGGGGTCTACGTTATGAACGGCGCAGGCTTCCGCAATGCTTTCGCCTCTTGCCGAGGGGCAGCCGAGACAGTGCATTCCCATTTCAAAAAAGAAGGGAGCGGCAGCCTCTGCGTCATAATCCAGAATATCGCCGATAATTGTGTCCTTTGTGATTTCCATGATTTTTATCCTTTCCTCCGACATTTTGCCGGCTGCTTTAGAGCGTGTTCACATAAAATCAATATGCAGATTTTCGAACATAATTTTGTTGCCTGCAAGGGAAATTTTGCAGGAATATTATCATATTTCAAAAAATTTTAACACACGATGTGTTCAGTCATTTGCCCAAGGTCGGCGCACGGATGCGCCGACAGCAAAGCAAATGACCAAACGCCGGCGGGCGGCAAAATTTGCCGAAAAGATGCGTATTGAGCTTTATGTGAACACGCTCTAAATCAGATTTAAGGATTATTTAATAATTGCCGTGTTAAAATAAAGCTGCAATAAGGGAAGGGGGAATAAAAATGTATCTCAGTATTCTTAAAAAGGACCTTAAGCGGAAGAGAACCATGAACATAGTTCTGCTTCTGTTCATTATCCTTGCGGTTACGTTCGTATCAAGCGGATTTAACAACGTGATTACCGTTATAAACGGTACGGACTATTATCTTGACAAGGCGGAGATAGGCGACTACCTAATTATAACGATGGGCGACAATGCCGGCGGGAATATTGCGTCTGTGCTTGACGGTGCAGGCTGCGCCGAAAGCTATAAAATCGAAAGCTGTATCTTCGGCTCACAGGACAGTGTAACAAAAATCGACGGAACAAAGGTTGAAACCAAAAACACCGCCATATTTCAGTCGGTGGAAGATGCAAAGATGAATTACTTTGACACAGACAATCAGCCTGTTACCGAGGTCGGAGAGGGCGAGGTTGTAATCTGCGGCAAGTTTATTCAGAACAACGGCTTTAAAGCAGGAGATTATATTAGGGTAAAGCTGGGCGATGTTCAGGCGGATTTAAAAATTGCGGGCAGGGCAAAAGACGCTGTTTTAGGCTCGGATATGATGGGAAACACCCGCTTTCTTCTTAATAAAAAGGACTATGAAAAATTTTTGGCGGACGAGACGATAAACGCCCATTATCGGGGCGAGATCGCTTATATTGAAACAAATGATACAAAAGAACTTTCTTCCATAATATCCGATATTCCGGGAATAGCGTTCAGCGGCGCACGCAGCTTGATTGAGATTACTTATGTTATGGAAATGATAGTTGCCTTTGTGGTGCTTATACTAAGCCTATGTCTGATTATCGTATCATTTGTGGTGCTGCGCTTTTCAATCGGCTTTACCATTGCCGAGGAATACAGGGAAATCGGCGTTATGAAAGCAATCGGGCTTAAAAACCGCAAAATCAGAGGGCTTTATATAACAAAATACCTTCTTATGGCGATAGCGGGCGGCATTATGGGCTTTTTTGCAGGTATTCCCTTCGGAAATATGCTGATAAAGTCGGTAAGCGAAAATATGGTGCTGGGAAACAACGGAGGTTTTCTGGTGAATATCATAAGCACAATAGGTACAATAGCGGTAATTCTGCTCTTTGCTTACGGCTGTACGGGAAGGGTCAAAAAGCTTACGCCTATTGACGCTATCCGATCGGGACAGACGGGGGAACGCTTTAAGAAAAAGAGCTTTTTCCGAATAGGCAGGGTAAAGGCAAGACCGAGCTTTTTTATGGCGGTAAACGATATTCTGTCTGCGCCGAAGCGTTTTATGACGGTAATAGTATCCTTTTTTATCTGCACCCTGCTTGTGCTTATGATAGTAAATACCACGGCGACAATGAACAGCTCAAAGCTTATATCCACCCTTGGAACAAAGGAGGGCAGCGACCTTTATATTACCGATGTGGAAAGCTCCATGCGCATGATGAATACGGGAGACAGGGAAGCGGTGGAGAAAGAGCTGAAGCGTATAGCCGACGAGCTTGCCGGGGAGGGAATGCCCTGCGACGTAGGCGTTGACATTCAGTATAAGTATAAGCTTACATCAAAGGGAAAGAACTTTTCCGTCACCTGCGCACAGAGCGTCAATATAGGCGCAGACGAGTATGAATATTACGAGGGCGACGCCCCCGAAAACGAAAACGAATTGGCAATAACTCCCCGGATCTCCGAAATGCTGAATGTGAAAATCGGTGATACGGTTACGGTGGATTTCGGTACGGAAAAGCTTGACTGTATCATCACGGGCTATTTTCAGAGCATGAACAGCTTAGGCGAAATAGTAAGATTTTCGGACGACGCTCCTACCGAAATGGCATTTGTTTCCGGTATTCTGCAAAATCAGATAAACTTTACCGACAATCCCTCCGACGAAGAAATCCTGAACCGCAAGGAAAGGATAATAGAGCTTTACGGCAACGAGGACGTGTTTACTGCGGCGGAATACTGCGTGGACTGCGTATCCGTTGTTCCTACCATGATGGCGGTGCAGCTTCTTCTTTTGGGTATCACGTTAATTGTGGTCGTTCTTGTGACGGTGCTTGTGGAACGGTCCTTTATTTCCGACGAAAGAAGTCAGATCGCCATTTTAAAGGCAATCGGCTTTAAGACGGGGGATATAGTAAAATGGCATACCGCACGCTTTGGCATAGCCGCACTTATAGCCGCAGTTTTGGCGGCGGCTCTGTCAATACCCATGACCGAGCTTTGCATTTCCCCCATTTTCGGAATGATGGGTGCAAGCAGCGTTGACTTTAACATTGACCCTTTGCGGATATTTCTTTTCTACCCCGCCGTAATATTCGGGGTTACCTCCCTTACGGCATGGCTAACCTCTCTTTATACAAAAACGATAAAGACTTCCGAAGCCACAAACATTGAATAAACAAAGGAGATTTTTAACCATGAGTACGGTATTAAAGGCAAAGGACTTGTGCAAAACATATATAGTAAACAAGCGTCAGAACAATGTGCTGAAAAACGTAAGCTTCAGCATTGAGGAGGGAGAAATGACGGCGATTATGGGACCCTCCGGTTCGGGTAAATCAACCCTTCTCTATGCCGTTTCGGGTATGGACGGCATTACTGCGGGGGAAGTAAGCTTCTGCGGAAGAAATATTGCAAGGCTTGGCGAAAAGGAGCTTGCAGACCTGCGGCTTGATGAAATGGGCTTTATTTTTCAGCAGATGTATATGTTAAAAAACCTCACTGTTCTGGATAATATAGTTCTGCCCGCCTGCCAATCCAAAAAGAACAAGGAAACACGCAGGGAAACCCTAAAGAGAGGGGAAGAGCTTATGCGCAGGTTAGGCATCATAGATATTGCCGACAACGATATTACCGAGGTTTCAGGCGGTCAGCTCCAAAGGGCGTGTATCTGCCGCAGTATGATAAACAATCCCAAAATAATATTTGCGGACGAACCCACCGGCGCACTTAACCGCACCTCCTCCGACGAGGTCATGAACGAGCTTGCAAGGCTTAACGCCGACGGCACAACGGTGATGCTTGTTACTCACGATTCAAAGGTTGCCGCAAAATGCACAAGAGTTTTATATATAGTTGACGGAAACATAGAAGGGGAGTATAATTTAGGCAGATGTGAAGCTCCCTCTCAGATGAGGGAGCGTGAAAGGTCGCTAAATAACTGGCTGCTGGAGCTTGGCTGGTAGGGGGGGCGCAACGCCCTGTCCCATGCCCCGCTCAGCGGCTTCGCCGAAAGGAAAGCTATGACGGATATACTTATTGTGGAGGATAACAAGGAAATTGCAGGCTTGCTCTGCGATTTTCTGCGTGCCGAAAATTATACCGTTTCCCTTTGCGAAAGCGGAGAAAAAGCCTTGTCGCTGTATGAGAAATACGGCGCAAGGCTTATTGTGCTTGATATAATGCTTCCCGGAGCGGACGGTTTTTCGGTTTGTTCAAAAATAAGGGAGCAAAGCAACACTCCCATTCTTATAGTAAGCGCAAAAACCGAAAAGGACGATAAGCTGAACGGGCTTATTTTAGGTGCGGACGATTATATTGAAAAGCCCTATGACATTGATATTCTGCTGGCAAAAATTGCGGGGATCTTTAAAAGGAGATATTCTTTAGACGAGATCACAGAGGGAGATTTAAGGCTTAACAAAACGGAAAAAACGGTATACAGGGGAGATAAAAAATTAGAGATGACCGCAAAGGAGTTTGATTTGCTTTTGCTGCTTATTGAGAATAGGGGAAGGACGCTGAAAAAGGAATATATTTTTAACAGGATATGGGGCAGCGACAGCTTTTCCGAGCAGCAGACCTTAACGGTGCATATAAAATGGTTAAGGCAGAAAATCGAGGAGGATCCGAAAAATCCTAAGCGTATACTTACGGTGTGGGGAGTGGGCTACAAATATGAAGGCGTTTAACAGACTGTTTGCCGCCGTGCTGGGGGTTTTGGCAGTGATTTTTTTAGGTGCAAATCTGTTTTTGATAAAGATAAACGGCACCGACGGCGGCAGACCGTACATGGTGGAAATAAACCGCCTTGCTCTTAAAATCGAACAGGGCGGCTTAGACAGTCTGAACCCCTCCGATTTTAAATATGTGACTGATATAGCCGAATACGGCGAGGATTTCTACAAATCGGAAAGCGATTATGCGGTGCGTGAAATTAACGGAAGGCTGTACCGCTTTGATTACAGGGCTTCGGATAACGGCAAAGCGGTTATTGCTGCGGTAAATGCAATTCTCGGAATTATGTCGGTTTTTATTATTACAGCTGTTCTCTATGTGAAAATTAAGATAATCCTTCCCTTTGACAGGCTTAAGAACCTTCCCTACGAGCTTTCAAAGGGCAACCTTACCCTGCCGTTAAAGGAAAGCAAAAGCCGCTTTTTCAGCCGCTTCATATGGGGGGTCGACTTGCTCCGCGAAAATATGGAGAAGCAGAAAAAACGGGAAATAGAGCTTCAAAGGGAGAAAAAAACCCTGCTTTTGTCCCTGTCTCACGATATAAAAACTCCCTTGTCGGCAATAAAGCTGTACGCAAAGGCTATTTCAAAGGGACTGTACCCCGAAAAGGAAAAGCAGCGTGAAATCGCCGAAAGCATCAATCTTAAGGCGGACGAGATAGAAAGCTATGTAAGTCGGATAATTACCGCCTCAAGGGAGGATTTCCTTTCCATGGAGGTGAAGGACGGCGAGTTTTACTTAAACGCACTTGTAACAGATATAAAGGGTTATTACTCCGAAAAGCTGTCGCTTATAAAGACGGATTTTGAAGTGGGGCGGTATGAGGATTGTTTGATAAAGGGCGATATTGACCGCAGTATCGAGGTTATTCAGAATATTATGGAAAACGCCGTGAAATACGGCGACGGAAAAAGCATTTACATTGATTTCGGCGAGGAGGACAACTGCATTCTGATTTCCGTTAAAAACAGCGGCAGCACCTTAAGCGCAAGCGAGCTTCCCCATATTTTCGAAAGCTTCTGGAGGGGTTCAAATTCGGAAAGACAAGGGGGAAGCGGGCTTGGACTTTATATCTGCCGTCAGCTTATGCATAAAATGGGGGGAGATATTTTTGCGGAGATAAACGGGGAGTTTATTACCGTTACGGCGGTGTTTGTCAAGGCTTAAGGTTAAATGGTTCTACTCCGAAAATCGTAATGATTTTTTTCACCTTGCGGTGGGCTCTTTTATTTTTATAATCGCTTTGAGGGTTGACTTTTTCGTTTTGCAGCTGTGATCCTGCGGGGACTTTTTAAACTGCGTTTGGCTTTAGGTGTTTTTTACGTCCTGCGGTCGCACCG
>DNUB01000320.1:0-1985 GCA_003508605.1 Oscillospiraceae bacterium
GCAGTCTGGGGTTATTATACCATATATCAGAGCAAATTACAAGACCCCTAAATACCTTATTTTTCAAGATTTCTGTGTTGTCGGTAGATGTGAACCGCATTTACAAAAATGTGCTCTGTAAACAATTTTGTTGAACAGCAAAGTTTTATGGGTTGAAAAGAATAACTAAATATATTATAATATAGGTATATCATTCTGACATATGAAAGGCGGTTGGTGCTATGAAGAAAAAATACGGAAATCTGATGATGCTTGTTAATATTATTCTTCCTGTGCTTATTGTTTTGGACACCGCCGTGCTTTTGATACAAAATTACCTATACAATACCCGTGAAAGAGTGTGTGATTTTGTTAACGCCGAGCGCAGCGGAACGCTGTTCAATTTTGAAGATTTGACTGTAGAAATAGTAACAAGGGGCGGCGATTCGGGTTCTTGGATTTTTGACGGACTTCTTGACGATGACGGAAAATTCCTTATCGAGCCCGCTGTCGGTACCATTTATGAAATGGTGGTCACCAATAACACATCCGATACGATCCTTGATTGGAAGGCTATGCTCCGCATTCCTGAGGATATGTATGTTAACAACACATGGAACGGAAGCTTTGAGTTCCACCAGAACGTTTTGTCCGGAAATGAAAATGTTCAGACGCTTAATCTGGCCGAGTACTCCAGATTTGACATAACCCTCGACGGGTATATGACCCACGTCGGTCCCATGATAACGCTGCACGAAGGCGACTATTTCGTTTATTACCCCAATACTGATATGAATGAAATGCCCATCGCTCCGAAGCTTAAGGATTCAAACCGTGAAAGCGGCGTGCGGATCGGCTTCATTGTGTACATACCAAACCGTGACATTGATTATATTGCGGATTTCTCTATCGGCGAGATACGCTATCACCTGCAAACCAGCGTATTGAAAAGCCCGTTTTTCTGGGTAATGCTCGGTTTAACTGTTATATGGATCATTTGTATTGCTTCAACCGTTGCCGTCCGTATGAATACAAAACGCTTTCTCGATCAGCGCAGGCGGGACGAAAAGGCTATTGAACAAACTATGCAGACCTTTGTCAACTTTATCGAAGCAAAAGATCCCAGCACAAGCGGTCACTCTCTTCGTGTTGCCAAGTATTCAAAAATGCTTGCTCGAGAGCTCGGCTTCTGTGAGGAGGAATGCAGCCGTATATATTATATTGCGTTAATGCACGACTGCGGTAAAATATATATTCCGGATGGGATACTTACAAAGCCCGGTCACCTCACCGATGATGAATACGAAATAATGAAAAAACATACGTTGCACGGTGCCGAGATACTGCGTGACTTCACCGCCATAGACGGAATGGGCTCCGGTGCGTTGAATCATCATGAGCGGTACGACGGCAAAGGTTACCCTAATGGGATATCGGGAGAGGATATACCGATAATAGGACGCATAATTTGCGTATCAGACGCATTCGACGCCATGAACAGCCGCCGATGTTACCGAAGCAGCCTTTCCCATGAGGTCATCATTAACGAGCTGAAAAGCAATCGAGGAAAGCAGTTCGATCCGGTTATAGTCGACTGCCTGTTAGCGTTGATAAACGGCGGTGAGATTAAATTCTCGGATTCAAACAGCGAAGCAAGAGAAGCATAGAATAGATTAACATTACAGCGGAGTATTGCGCAGTAATCAAGTATACTCCTGTGACGGGTTCTTATCCAAAACCCGTAAAAAATTTATCAAGGGTATTTTGCTTATTTAATAATTCAAGGCAGCAAGGAATATAATTATATTGTGTTTACTTAAAAATAAAAATGCACTTTTACTTATGCTTGGGTTCGGTAAAAGTGCATTTTTCGCTTCATAAAGTTATGTTAAGAGGTAGTTTTACGGATTGTAATACTATTGTGACGTCCTATTCAAAACGGTATTCCGTTTTTTCAAACAAGCCCCTCAGGGTTTCGGTGAGGAACCCGATCCCCCACTGAAAGA
>DNUB01000320.1:2361-5919 GCA_003508605.1 Oscillospiraceae bacterium
GGGACATCCGGATTTTGATTATAAGGTAACCTCATCAGTTGCCGAATTTGGCGTCTGCAATTTCGTCAATGGTCTTCTCGCCGTCCTCGTTCCAGGCATAAAGCTTACGGATTTCTGAGCCGACCTGTTCAAGCTGATGCTCGCTTTCCATTCTTCTGCATGCGTTAAAGTGAGAACGTCCCATCTTGTTTTCCATAATCCAATTACGTGCAAAAGTACCGTCCTGAATTTCACCCAAAACCTTTTTCATTTCCTTCTTTGTCTCATCGGTAATAAGTCTTTTGCCTATCTCATAATCGCCAAATTCCGCCGTATCGGAAATTGAGTATCTCATCATACCGAAACCGCCCTTATAAATTAGGTCAACGATAAGCTTCATTTCATGAATGCACTCAAAATAAGCGTTTTGAGGATCGTAGCCCGCTTCGACCAGCGTTTCAAATCCCGCCTTCATTAAAGCGGTAACTCCGCCGCAAAGAACGCACTGCTCTCCGAACAGATCGGTTTCCGTTTCCATTTTAAAGGTAGTTTCAAGAACGCCTGCCCTTGAACCGCCGATTCCCGCCGCATAGGCAAGTGCAATATCCATAGCTCTGCCTGTTGCATCCTGCTGTACGGCCACAAGGCAAGGAACTCCCCTGCCGATCGTGTACTCGGAGCGAACGGTATGTCCGGGTCCCTTAGGGGCAATCATAATTACGTCAACATCTGCGGGAGGCTTAATCTGACCGAAGTGAATGTTGAAGCCATGCGCAAACGCAATAGCCTTTCCGGCTGTAAGGTTGGGCTCGATGCTCTCCCTATACATATCAGGCTGACGCTCGTCGTTAATAAGTATCATAATAATATCAGCCGCCTTTGCAGCGTCTGCGGCAGTTTTGACGGTAAAACCTGCCTTTTCTGCCTTTGCCCATGACTTGCTGCCCTCGTACAAACCGATGATAACATCAACACCGCTGTCCTTAAGGTTAAGTGCATGTGCGTGTCCTTGGCTGCCATAGCCTATGATAGCTACCTTTTTTCCGTCCAAAAGGGACAGATTACAGTCTTCCTGATGATAAAGCTTTGCCATAATAGTTTTCTCCTTCTTTTTTCAAATAGGGGTAATGCCCCTGATTAACATTATTAAAAGTACTTGTACATAGAACCTTTCCAAAAACCGATTTGATAAGCGCAAAACAAGTGGAAAATATCGGCTGCGGGAAAAACCGATAAAGCAAGGCTGTATGCCTTGCGAATAGGTTTGATGCAGCAGACGGCACACTCCGCACATCCTGACAAAAAGGGTTTTTAGAGCCCCTTTATGTGAACAAGCTGCGGTCAGACCCTGAGGGCAGCAGTTCCCTTTTGAATGGCGACGGTTCCCGTACGTACAACCTCCTTTATTCCATATGGGCGTAAAAGCTCCTGAAAGTTTTCAAGTCTTGATTCGCAGTCGGATAACTCCAGTGTCATTGAATCAACGGAAATATCCGAAATTTTTGCCTGTGTAATCTTTGCAATAGAAATAAGCTCGTGTCTTTGAGCCGCCGAACAGCTGACCTTAACAAGCACCAGCTCCCTTTGCAAAAGCTCGTCGGGCTTGACGGTGCGAACCTTGATAACGTCAATGAGCTTGTTTAGCTGCTTTTCAATCTGCTCAAGGGTATAGTCGTCTCCGTCGGCAACAATTGTTATGCGTGAAACCTTCTCATTATCGGTAACGCCCACTGCCAAGCTGTAAATATTAAAGCCCCGGCGGGCAAAAAGTCCGGAAATTCTCGCTAACACGCCCGCATTGTTTTCAACTAAAATTGAAATAGTGTGTTTCATGGTTTTTCCTTTCCCGCCTTATTCTATAAGAGACCTTTCGGTTCTGTCAACCATTACCTGCAATAAATAAGGTTCTTTAGTCTCTATCATTTTCTTTACGGCACTTTCCGTCTGCTCATTGCTTGAAACGGTTTCTCCCTTTATTCCGTATGCTTCCGCTATCTTTAGGAAATCGGGGCTTCCGCTTAAATCGACCATTGTTCTTCTGCCTTCAAAATTCTTATCCTGGTATTCCCTTACCATTCCAAGATAGTTGTTAACAAAAACAACGCACTTAACGTTTATGCCGTGCTGTACCGCCGTTGCAAGCTCCATAAAGGACATCTGGAAGCTTCCGTCGCCGCTTAAAGCCACAACCTCCCTGTCAGGCTCGGCAGTTTTTACTCCCACGGCTGCAGGATAGGCGTAGCCCATTGTTCCCATACCGCCTGAAGTAATAAACCTTCCCTGACTGCTTAATACAACATTATTTGCAGCCCATATCTGGTTAGAGCCTACGTCGGAGCAAACTGCGCATTTATCTGGCAGGTATTTGCATAAGGTTTTTATAAAATACTTAGGACTGACAAACCTGCAGGATTTATCATTTTGAGCATTCTTTTCAGCGCACTCCGATTTGTGGCTGCAAAGCATATCCTGCCATCGAGTATGCTTCATTTCGCTAAGCTCGGTCAAAAGCTGTTCCAAAACTCTTTTAACGTCGCCGACAATTGGAATGTTCACAGGGGAGTTTTTGCCTATTTCGGCCGGGTCTACGTCTATATGGATAACAGTGGTTTCATGAAAGGGAGAAAGTGATGTAACGGAGCGGTCGCTCATTCTTGCGCCAAGTGCGATAACCGTATCGCATTCCTTTAAGGCATACTTGGCAGTCTCCACACCGAATACGCCTAACATTCCGTAATAGTTTCTATGCTCGGTGGGAATTGCACCAATGCCCATCATTGTGGAAATAACGGGAATATCGCACATTTCTGAAAATCTCAGAAGCTCACCGCAGGCGTTTACGGTAAATATACCCCCTCCTGCACAGATAAGGGGTTTGCTGCTGTTTTTAATCGCCTCGGCGGCCTTTTTTATCTGGAGCTTATTTCCCGTAACGCTGGGCTTATAGGAACGTATCTCTACCGTTTCCGGATACTCGAAATCAATCTCCTGCTTCTGAATATCCATAGGAACATCTATAAGCACGGGACCCGGACGTCCCGTTCCCGCAATATAAAAGGCTTTTTTCATAACCTCGGCAATAGCCGTACCGTCCTTGACCAAAAAGCTGTGCTTTACAAAAGGCTCGGCAGCACCGGTTATATCCGCTTCCTGAAAAGCATCTCTTCCTATCTGATTGCTTACAACCTGTCCGGTAATTGCTATCAAAGGCACGCTGTCCATATATGCGGTAGCTATAGCCGTTATAAGATTAGTCGCTCCCGGGCCGGATGTGGCGACACATACGGCGGGCCTGCCCGTCACTCGTGCATACCCTGCCGCCGCATGACCGCTGTTGGCCTCATGTCTGACAAGAATGCTTTCTATATCGGACTTTATCATTTCATCAAAAAAGGGGCAAATCGCTGCGCCCGGATAGCCAAAAATATGCTTTATCTTTTCTTGTTCAAGGGCTTTTACCATTGCGGCAGCTACTGTCATTCTTTCCGTTGCCAAAGCTACACCTCTTTTTCCGTTTTTATTTTTTTACATTGCTTAGTTAATAATTATACTATTTTCAAGGGGTTTTGTCAATAGTGG